>CAIZDL010000252.1 GCA_903931735.1 uncultured Rhodospirillales bacterium | reverse complement strand
CCGGGCACACTGATCGTCAGCGACGACTGGAGCGGTTATGGCAGCCTCAGAAAGCTCGGCTACGATCATCACGCCATTGCCGAATGCGGCAATCCCGAGATCGCTGAAGAGTTCATGCCGATTATCCACCTGGTCTTCTCGAACCTGAAAGCCTGGCTCAACGGCACCCATCACGGCGTCAGCCCCAAGCACCTGCAAGCCTACCTCAACGAGTTCACCTTCCGCTTCAATCGGCGTTTCTACCCGTTCAATGCCTTCAGATCGTTGCTGGGTATCGCGGGCGGGGCCGAGGCGCCGACCTATGTCGCGCTTTATTCTGGCGACTGGATACATCCAACATGTAGTAGGTGTATGTGTTAACCGGATAGGCATGCAACGGCCTGCTATCATGTCCTTGTCCTGAACCTGCCATGCACACATATTGCTTCCTTCGCTCAAACTTGACTGCACAAACATTTATAAGATGATTTATCACCAGTTGCAACATCGCTCCCCACTTTGATCTGAGCGGCATCCGAAAACCTCACATTTTAATGAAAACATGAGGTTTCGCCCCAAGCGCCCGTAATCGCTGGGGTTCAACCTTCGTTTGACCTTCACCCAACCTGGAAACATAATCTTTGGCATGAGCAACCAGCATATTATGAGGTTTGCGATGTCTCAAGCCAGAGTTCTCACCGACCACGAGCAAAAGCGTATCCTCGCCGTCGTCAGCCAAGCCAAGCACGCCGCTCGCAACCGGATGGCCTTCATCCTATCCTACCAAGCCGGAATGCGCGTAGGCGAGATCGCCGCGCTGACGATCGGGGATGTTTTCGAGGCCGACTCCAAAACGGTGCGCAGCCAAATCCGGCTGTCGTCTGAAATCACCAAGGGGGGGCATGCTCGGGTCGTGTTCGTCAGTGACCGGCTTCGTCGTGAGATCGAGCGATATCGCACCACGCTTGCGGACACCGTTGCTCATGACCGGCCCCTGCTGATGACGCAGAAGCGGACGGCATTCAGCGCCAACACCTTGTGCCAACTCATGGGCGATCTATACGACGCCGCAGGGCTGGACGGCGCCACCAGCCATTCGGGCAGGCGTTGGTTCATCACCAAGTTGGCCCACAGCGGCATCAGTGCGAAGGTCATCATGCAACTGGCTGGGCACAAGCACCTCACCACCACGCAGCGGTATATAGAAGTGAATGACGACCTGATGCGCGCCGCCGTCGAAGTGCTTTAACCCTCCGGCTGCATGGCAAATAGGCGCCGCGCCTCCAACCATCAAAACCAAATCGACTCGTGAAATTTTTCAAATCGCCCAGCCTTCCCTTTTGCCATTGCCTCGAACAATCCCGTGTCTTAACATTCACGCATCGTCAGCCGCGGGGCTTTCGAACGCCGCCGGTGATGACGCAGCACGAACTCGAACGTTCGGGAGTGTGGCGATGGAAACTTGGCGCGGCATTTGTCGATCATCTTCCATGCGATGGAAGCAGCCTAAATTCTCGATATTGAATGGTTTCAAGAACATATAGTGAACAACGCCCATTGTGTAATATTGCCTGTTCATGATTTGTTCTTGAAACCATTCAACTTTCAACTTTAGCCCATAATCACAAGGGGGAAAATCAAATGGCAAACGAGATCGATGCAAATCTCAACACTGTAAATGCGGCTAAAGAAAACGGTGAAGCGGTTCTGACCCTTGACACCGGCTACAATGGCGGAGATGAGCTTCAGCCAGACATCATGCAAGACGATTTTGAAGTATCAATCTGCCTCAAAGGAGACAAAACAACAAAGCTATCAATTGAGGACGCAAATCCTCTCCTCCGCGATATTGGTGAAATTGCGAACAGTGACGATCTGCGGGACGCGCAAGTTTCGATTTATGGATATGAAAAAGGGTTCGGCTCACTATATCGAACACTAGACATGATTTTGACGCTTTCAATAAAAGTACCAGATATAGATAGCGCAGTTATTTTAGCCGCATTTATTGACCTCAAGAAAGCAGTTGACGAAGGCAAGGGGTTTATTAACATTGGCCGCCCTAAACTTGGCAAGATTGACGACAAGTGGGTTGCGAACTTTAAGGAGAGCCCGTGCCCAGTTCTTTTGGCCTTTTTCTTTCCAAATGCTGATGCAACGCTACGCTCAAAATACAATACAATCCTGACGTGGGCGGTGGAATATAATAGGCACAATTTTGTGACCTGGATATCCAACACCATATACATTGATGATGAAAAGGCGAAAGACGGCAAGGTCGCCTGTGGCAAAGGCATTGTAGCGGCGCTAAAGTTCATACGGTCCATCAAACCAAAAAAGGATGCTGATGTTGGATCTAAGGACAAGCCCGTTGACTTTGCAAAGAAGATTGGTGACAACACAAAAGTCCAAATTCCAAGGCCTACGTGGCTTGAAAAAGATGGTAATTTCCTCATTCTTGGGTCTGTTAGCGGCGACACACTTACACTATTTGATGTGACCGACAGCGATCAACGGAGAATTGACGCAACAGTCAAGCTGCGACACGCAACTCAGTATGCGGCCCAGTATGATCATAAGGCGCAAAGCAGCGAGCAGATTTCTGAGATAATTCAGAACATTCGAAAGTTGATCATGCCACCTGAATTTTTAATGTGGCAAGATAACTACACTATGTATTTAATGCCGATATATCCGACATGGATTGACGATAATGGCAAAGTGTCTCATTGCCGAGAGAACCACTTTTCTGTCGTCATTGAGATTGGTGACATACCTGAAAGCGGAAGCGACTTTGATACAACATTCCCTGTTGTTTATGATGGGCAAAATACCGAACATGACAAGGCTGGCTTCGATGTATTCAGCATCGGCTACAGTACAAAAGAGCTTGACCTAATTGCGAAATCGAAAGAGAACCTAAACATTGAGTGGTCGGGCAATAGCCTTATTTCATTTAAGTGCATGGGCGCTCGCTGGGAAACGACATCGCAACGAAAGTGGCTGCCAGGCAAAAAGGACCCAAAGAATGGCTTGATGAAGTATCAATCTGAAGTTCCGTCAGGATTTCCCTACCTTAAGCTCGCAATGTTTGATGGCGGAAACATTCTATCTGAAGCAGTCGATTTTGATAAAGCAAGAAAAGAGTTTAAGAGATGGAAGGATTTGCAAGGTCGTAGCGGTGTGATTTCCGATATTGATATTATCTTAGCGATTGAGCATGGAGTTATCGGAATATGGTTTCCACCAATTAAAGCGGCGGCTTCATTAAAGAAAGATGATACGAAGCCAGAATATGTCTACAGTGGTGAATTTATGGTGGTCGGCAAAATGAATGCTGGGCATATCGTTGGTAAGTGGTGCGTTCCAGAAAAGAAGATGGAGCGTATATGGAATTTTATCAGCAATCCATGGGAAATCCGGGTTCCCAATCGGTTGGATGAGATCGTTATCGGTGAAGGGGAGCAGGCCAGAGAATGCTTATCATATGAAGAGGCTATTCCCATCACCACCATCTATTACCCAAAGCCATTGCCTGGGGATGATCGTCTGAATGAGTATGAACTAAGGGATAAGCATTATACAAGATTGCCTGACCTTTGCTCTGACCAAGCGGTCGGCAAGGAATATGTGCTTGATGAAAATGACCGCTACCGCCGCACAACCGGCAGAGAGGTCGGCAAACGGATGTGCATTCCGCTGATCTTGGTTTGCGGGCGGATGTGGGTGCATCTCCCGTCGAAGCCATACTGATCGGAATACTGTCGGGCAGCATGTCGGCAAGATATTGGACCGGAACTCCATAGCGGGGTTCCGGTCAGGTATGCGTCAGCATTGGAAGATTGCAATGGCATATCAGGTCGAAGAAATTGGGCTTAACCCAAACTACCCTCTTTTGACGCCAGCAGCGAGCGCTATGTATGTTCGCCACTGCTCAAACGCCCCCACACCAATTTGCGATCAACTCAATTGGTTTAGCCCGTCGAATACTAAATTGTATCATGGGGCAGCTCTTTATAGTGCGGGCCATGCCCATCTTGATCCGAATAAATGTCGTGATAAGGAAGGAATGATTGCTAATAGAGATCGATCTACAACAATTTTGATATCGGATTCCGGCGGATACCAAATTGGAACTGGCGTATTTTCCGGTGGAGAAACCTTCCGCAAAGACATTCATGGCCGTCAGGCGGATAAAATCCGAAGCCGGATAATTGCATGGAGCGAAGAATTTTCAGATTACAGTATGACTATTGACTACCCTACATGGGCGCTTGGCGCTCCAAACTACCTATTCAGTTTATTTCAAGAGTGTCTCGACGAAACATTGTACAATTGTGCATTCATCGAAAATGAACGGACATATCGAAAATCAAGGTTTCTTAATGTTATTCAAGGCCAGAATATTGACCAAGCAGTTGCTTGGTATAATGCCGTAAAAGAATTTGAATTTGAGGGATGGAGCTTTGCTGGGCCGGTTGCTGCCAATCCAGACGTAACTGTTCGTATTATCCTGCATTTGTGGAAGGACCGCAGCATATCGGCAGATAGGAACTGGATACATATATTGGGCAGAAGCAGTCTCAAGGCTGTTTGGGTTAATAACATCCTACATCGGTGCATCAAGAAATATATTTGCCCCACGGCACAGATTTCATATGATAGTTCCAGCACGGTTCAATATGGAATTTATGGCAGCGAAATTATGGGATCAGAAATAAACTATGATGAGGTTCGGCTTGTTCTGGAAAAAACACGGCGACGAGATGATGAGGAAACAAATTATTGCCAACGCATTCTGACTAATATGATAAGTCAGAATGACGCAATTAACCAAATTAACATAAACAGTGAGATGTCCGTTGCAGAGCTTAGAAATAATGGGCTCGTTCCTTCGGCATTTGTTGACATTAAAGAGGACATCGAGCGTGTTTTTCAAAACGTTAGCGATGTAGGAATTGGAGCATTTCCAATTGATGATGTTGACTTGAAGCGATATCGCCGGTTTATAGAGTAGCTTATCGTCATGCCTGAACTTAAACCACTATACCCGTATGCTGGTGGCAAGGGGCGGCTACTGAAGCATTTTTCAAACTACCTTCAACGGACTGATGTGTATGTTGAGCCATTTTTTGGCGGCGGGTCTGTATTTTGTTATGCGAAAAATTACAATCTCGCTCGTCGATATATCGTTAACGATATCAATCCAGAGTTGATAAAGATTTACCGCGACATACAAGACTATGCCGAAGACATCATTGTTGAGGTCAAGGATATTGAGCGGGAATATGTAAAACTTTCTTCCAATGATAGAAAGTATAAGTTCTGGGAAGAGAGCGATTTATATCGCCGCAATCCATCAAGCGGAAGACTGCTGTTTCTTCTAAATACTTCGTTTGGATGTATGTGGATGAGAGACAGGACAACAGGAATATTTGACCCGTCATCCGGACATAATCGCCGCCAATGTGAAGGCCCATCACTTATATCTGAGTTTAAACTCAGGCTTTGGCATAAGGCGCTTCAGGATACTGAGATTGTTTGTGGGTCATACAAAAAGTTAGCCATACCGAATGACAGCCTCGTTTTTTGTGATCCTCCATATCTTGGTGCCCCAGACTTATATTATTCAAATTTCGATAATGCGGACCAGTTCGAGTTCTTTAATTGGTGCAACATGTTGGGGCAGCGAGCGAGCATTACTGTAGTCCATACAAACAATACCGATGGCAAGTTCTTTGAGGGGTTGCTTGCGAAGGCGCAAAATGCAATTCATTCAGTTTATGATGCACATCATTCTAATGCACGTGGCGGAAAAATTGGACATGAAATCGTGATGGTTTGGAACCAGATGCGTGGCGGTTGACCTTCGCTGCACATAAACATTTGGTTGCTCATGATCGTCGATGGTCGAACGCACTCGCCGCCCCCGCTAACCGCGTCGGGCCTATGTGCAGGAGCGTAGGGGACAATGCCGACATCATCGGTGACGGGCTTGTGTGCCAGCGTGCCTGGAGTGTCGGCCAGCGTGAATATCAGCAGAGGCGCTGCGCTGCATGGTGGCGCCGGATCACCCTGCCGTTGGGCACGGCAGCGTGATCCTGGCAATCATGGTAATGGCAAGTTTACCTTTGACCAACTTGGTGCAACTTTGATAACAATAAATCTTTATCAAACTCACTTAAATAATGACTTTGGCTCATGATATTGCGTATAAATAATATATAGAATAAACAACGTGGCTGGCGTTTATCCGGAATAATGCAAAACATATTCACAGAGGTTGCTGCCAAATGGCAGACAACATTATCCCGGAGACCCTTGAGCCCAGCCAAAATGCTCAAGGGTTTTTTTATTGGGAGAAGTTAATCATGCTTAATCCAGACATTGCAAAAATTGCAACATACCAAAGCTCATCGACAAAGCTTGCGATATATAATACTTTCAATCAAAATGCCATATTCACTTCAACAATAACCAAAAACAATGGACGAGATGTTTATAGCATCTCGTCCATTGCATTTTAGAAAGGCGGTAAACAACCTATGACTGACAATATTTATAACAAATCAAATGATGAAATCAATATAAGATTTTCATATATTCATAATTCAAAAGATGTTAACCCAAAGCGCCACTCGAAAACGTGGACAGAATTTATCGACTGGCTGGAATGCATTTCAAAGTTTCCGAAAGAGGCGACAAAGGAATTCAAACTTAACCATACACCGGCCATTATGCCATCATTATTTGAGGGATATCGCAACGACGACAACGTAATAGGATTTGGTTCTTGGGTTATGATAGATGCAGATAAGCACAATATTCCATTAGACGATATGATTGAGTATTTCCGAAAGTATAACCTTAATGGCTGCATTTATTCAACCACAAGCCACTCAAGCGAGAACCATTGCCTGCGCGGCATCATCCAAATTGACCGTGAGTATGCGGCTGAAAGCCATGATCTTGTTTGGGATACTATCTATCAAATGTTCGATTGCAAGCTTGATGATGCTTGCAACACGCTTGGAAGAATTTACTATATTCCAGCCAAGTGGTCAGATGATGCAGTATTTTTTAAAGCTTCAGGTGAGCCATTAAACATCGAGAAAGCTCAAGATGCATATTATAAAGAATTCTCACGACCAGTAAGACAAGTCGAAACCAACAATGTCGAATACGAGATTGCACATGCCGCAAACGACGAACAAGATATTACTGACGATGATATTGTGTTTCTTCTTAAAACAATCTCCGGCAGGCCAAATCGTAAGGACTGGTTGCGTCTGTCATGGGCGGTGCATTCATATACGCCAAATGCAATGTCGGTGCTCCGTGAAGCATGGCCGGAAGAAACTCCAGGCGAATATGGCTCATTAATCAACAAACAGTATAAAGCAACAAAGGCGCCAACTATCGGCTCCGTGATTTATGAGGCGATGCAATGCGATTGTGATATCATGAAAAAACTTCCTTCAAAGCAGAAGGCTCCAGTGATCCAGGCTCCAAAGGATCAGCATTGGGTTGAGCGGTTTAGTGATTGTGTCGTCAACGTAATCGACGCTCCGTGCGGCGTTGGAAAAACCTACGAGATGCTAAACAATATCGTAATTCAAGGTGGTCGTTGGTTATACGTTTGCGACACAATCAAAAACATCAAAGAACGAGAGCTTGAGTTTAGAGAGTTTTGCTCGAAACAAAATGTCAGAAACTTTCAGATATCGAAAGCATTTTACCAAGATTCGGTTCCGGTATCAAAGCAGGTTGACGAAATCATTAACGCGATGTATAGCAAGAACGTTGTGATCTTCATATCAAACGCAGCATTGCAAATCTTAGATGCAAGTAAGTTTCATGGGTTCTCGCTTGTCATCGATGAGGCATACGAAGTGCTTGGCATGTATCAGCGGAAATGGGATTACAACATTGATCTCGCAGATAGGTATTTTCAAGTGCGAGATACCTATAGCGACTATTTCCAGATTGTTGCAACAACTGCCGGTGATGCGTTGGTTGAGGATAAGGCATTTGATGATATCAATGCTACATTTCGTGATTTGCTCGAAACTCTATCAAAGCAATATGCGACAGTGTGGTGTCATAAGACGGCTTGGGAAAAGCGCGGTGAAACAAGGCTGACATTGTGGACGATAAGTTCGCCGGAATATATCAAGAACTTCAATGTGGTCTGGCTGATGGGCGATGAAATAAAACAATCTCCGATCTATAATGTTTGGGATAAGCAGCATAAAGTTGCATTCAAATTCATCAATCTCAAAAGACCGCGCGAGCGTAAAGTGCCACTGAAAGATCGTGGAGTAATTTACTATTTTGCAGAACACCGCCAAGCATCAATCAATCAATTCAAAAAGGGAGATTCTCCGCTTATGGCGATTGTTAAATGGCTTGGCGAAAACCACGGTGCCAATCCATTTATTGTCGCACAGCATGCAGAGGAGAAGAACTTTAGTGTCATAAACATAACAAATGTCTGCAAAAATGCTGAAATATTATCTTTGAAGACGACAGGCTTGAACCAATACCAGCATCATACGATGTGCGTATGGCTTGGTGCCTTGAAGTTATCCGGTCAAGATCAAGATGTTATGAAGACTGTCTTTGATATTGATATATCAACACAGATTCGATGGCGGGAGTTTAATCCGCTATATCAATTTGTCATGCGAACATCGTTGCGTGATTATGAAAGTGGCGCATTCAATAAGGTTTATGTCTTTGACAGATACCAAGCTGAATATCTACACGAGCGGACAGGGATGCCAATCCAACATATTCCCGGCGTGCTCGCAGTTGATGGGGTGGACAAGGGCGGTAGGCCCAAGAAGGACAATGCCCAAACTCCTGCTGAAAAACAGAGGGCATATCGAGAGCGGAAGAAGTCAGCACAAACTACCACATTGATATCAAGAGATGTTTTGGACGCTGGTGTTACGAAAACCCCTATAAGGGAAAACGAGGAGGTAGTTTCCGTAACACATGAAGAAAACAAGAACAAAATATCCCCTAAATCTTTTAGTAGTTCTATAACACAAATATCAGAAGTCGATAGTAGGCTCGCATTCCTTGGCAAGATAAAAACTCGTAATAATCATACATCGCTTGTGCGCTACACATATCACGGTCATATATCTCGAAGTCCACAGCTTCTTTCATATGCACATCACAACTCAATATCAATCTTAGGTCAAAATATTGAGTTGTGATGAAGTGCTATTAGATAAATACATTATCGAAACATATATCACGTCAATTCACTGGGAGATATTATAATGGGCAGCACACTTTGGACGGAGGTTCAACGAGAGTTCGATCATATTCAACGATCAAATTCCAATAACAAGCCGAAAATCAAACGGCGTGATCGCCAAGCTTCACCGGCACCACAAAAATTCACCGCTGCCAAAATGCAGGCAATCAAGGACGAAGTTGAAGCCGAAGAAACAGGAAACTGGTCATATAGACCACAATTGGAGGACGAACATATTATGGCAGATGATGAATTTCCATTCACAACCAAAATTCGCGAAGAGATTGCGGCGGCTGTAAAACAAGCAGATAACACAATTAAGGCCATGAAAAAGATAAAAAAGCAAACAGAGATAACCAAAACCAAGGACAATCTTGCGGCGAAACAAAAGCAGCTATCCGACATGAACAAGCCGGTGTCATAATATAATGAACGAGCTGCTTCATGAAACTTATCGCACGCTAAAACATTTTGGTATTGTAAAATCTTGCAATGATTTTTCGCGAAAAATGCTTGGTAGAAGTAGCCGGTTATATTCATGGATACTGGCAACCGATCACCCACCCGCCCTTGATGTGATGCTCGGATTGTATGCCCGCTTGGACGACCTTTGTGCAGAGGCAGAAGCAACTGGTGATTTACAAAGAGCCAAGGCACTGGACAATCTCGCGGAAAGATTGTGGACCGAAATCAGAGCCGAAAGCCTGACCAAGGGACCGTGCAGACGGAAGAAGCAGCCAGCCCATGATGCTCAGGTCGGTTCATGACGCTGCTTTCACGGTTGCCCCTGCCGTGCCCACCAGCGTCGTTGACCGTTCGGTGCATGCAGCATAGCACCCGCGTTGCC
Source organism: uncultured Rhodospirillales bacterium (assembly GCA_903931735.1). GTDB lineage: Bacteria > Pseudomonadota > Alphaproteobacteria > Azospirillales > Azospirillaceae > BOG-933. The sequence goes on along the minus strand of CAIZDL010000252.1, from coordinate 23,511 downwards.
CATCACGATGGCCGCGCATCCTGGCGCTGGCACAAGCCGCTACTATTCAGCCGCAGCTCAGATTTCCATGGGCAGGTATTCGAATAATGCAAGGAACTGGGAGGGTGGCCGGCGCGGTATGTGCAGTCCGGCCATCATGCTGACCGTGGACACGCTGGTCAGCAAGCGTAATGGGAAAGCCCCAGCCAGCGCCGTGCAGGGCGATCCTGTTCATGGGCTGCGTGGGTGCCGGAAATCCGCTCGAAGCGTCTGGACGGGCTTCCCAGCGTGCTGGCGGGCAAGCCCCTGCTGGTTCTGCCCCCGACGATCCTTAACCCCCCAACCGCGTCAGTGCCGCATCTCCGGCGTCGAGCGAGTGCTCGAACAATCTGACTTCGACATCAACCTTGAGTTGATCTTTTCCCAACCATCCATAGGATTATCCGTAGCAACACGGACAACCTATGGAGAGCATGATGGGCAACTTGTTAGATACTCTGACCTTCAGTGAGAGCAACCGCCGCACTGAAAACACAGACCCGAAGATCAATCTTCGCCGCAAGATGGCAGCGGCGCTGGATCACCAGATAGCGGGAGCCGAGGCGGAACTGAAGGGTGAAACCTACACCATCCCCGTCGAGAAGTGGGTCGTAGCCGACAAGGCGACCGGCGCCAAAGAGCGGGCGAAAGTCCAGAAGACGCTCCGGCGGATGTGGTTCCGTGATGCCAGCGACCGGATCATGATCGAACTCAGGTTCGCCAACAAGCCGATCTCGGTGAACGGCAAGCCCAGCATCGTGGTCGGGGCCATGGACAAGCTGGTTCCGACCCTGACTACCATCCGCAAGGCGGTGATGCAGGGTGAACTGGATGCGGCGCTGAAGGTCGCCAGCGATAGCCGCAAGCGCACCCTGAAGCTGCCGAAGGCCGGCACCACCACACAGGCGCCGAAGGCCGGCAAGTGATCCCCAGCAACTGACCGACCGGCCGGCTCCAGCAGCGGCCGGTCGATCTGCGTTCCAGCATCACCGACCAACCATCAGCCCGAGTCGATCCGACCAACCATCACCCCGAGTCGATCTTGGTCGAACCCTATCACCATGCCAACATGTGAGATCAAACCATGAACACGCAATCCCCCGCCGCTTCGAAGATCGCAGCGTTGAACGATGAATTCCGCCGGACCGGAAGGGGCTCTGGCCGGATCATGATGACGGCTGGTATCCAAGCCCTTGGCGAAGCCGGTGTGAACGAGGTCCTTGCCAAGATCAGAGCCTTCAACACCTTCACAAAGGATAATGACCCCTACGGGGAGCACGACTTCGGAAAGATCGAGCACAACGGCAATAAAATCTTTTTTAAGTTCGACTATTACGATCGCCATATGCAATATGCATCGCCTGATCCTGCTGATGTATCCAAAACTTGCAGAATTTTGACCATCATGCTCGCTGACGAGTATTAGGCAGCCTCTTGCTGTTCGCCTTCAACCTGATTGACCAGCGGCTTTACCGACTTCATCAGCCGGTAAACCGCGCATGGCTGAACGCCGTCTCGCTCCATCAGGATCAAGCAGATTGGATCGTGGATGAGGTCGGTCAGGCTGTGGCGGGGGTGCGGCATGGCAAGTCTCCGGGTTCACGGACATGCTGGCTGTGAGGCGGAATTGATCGAGTGTGGCGTGAACGCCATCATCTGGGGGCGTTCGTATCATATCAGCCTGGTGCCGGCAAGCAGATATATGATCATGGACCACGCCAATGCTGGCAGCGGCTGTGAGTAATTGCCCAAAGCTTGGTGTGTTATTGATAAAAAATTAAGCCTATTCCTTCATGGTGTTTTGCAGTGCGGAAATTCTCTCAGGAACGGGCATCAAGCCTTGTTGGTCTTGGTGAGTTCGGCTGCGGCCATCTCTGGCTTGAGGTGGCCGTAATGCCGCTCGATCATCTGAACCGACGTGCCCATGTTCTCCGCCAAGGTATATATTCCGACACCGGATAGAAGTCGTTCCGTGGCGTAATAATGCCTCAAACAATAACTATCCCTTGGCTTCTTGGTTTCTGGGTCAATATAAAGCCCGGCGTCCTTCATAAGGTTCTTAAACCCAGCCGCCAAACTTTTTAGTTTTGTTCCGTTGTAATCAAGAAAGATTGGCGTGTCATCGCACTTCAGTATGTCGTCTCGCTCTGGGTCTTTCTCATTGAGCAAGCCCCTCGTGTAGGCGATAAGATTATCGATAAAAGGTTCGATCTCATTGAGTGGAACCAGCCATCGCGACTTGTTCTTCCCGCTGACATATATTTTCCAGAACCGCTTTGGCCCCTTAACTTCCGGGCTGACGACCATATCCTTCCAGGTTAAATTCATGGCTTCGAACGGGCGCATGCCGGCGAACGCCATCAAGCCAACGAAGGTGTGGAGCATGGCTCGTTGGTGGTAGAGGCGATCGTCATTATCTGCCTCTTGAAGTCGTTTTTCGCTGGCTGCGATCAATCGCTTCACTTCATCACGATCAAGCCCGGGTCGGCGGTGGGCATCACGGCTTTTTTGTGCGTGTGGGACTTTAGTCTCGATCACCGGTATCTGTGAGGTGGTGATCCAGTCATGGCGAGCGGCGTAATTGAAAACCGCACGGAGCAAGACATTCTCGCTATTGACCGTGCTCAAGGCCGGTGCCTTAGGCGGCTTCTTTTTCGATACGACGGTCTTGCCTGCGCGTTCATAGGTGACCTCTTCGACCTTGCTTCCCGGACCACTGAACCAATATTTTCTACGCCAGTCGTAAAACTTGGTGATGTCTGCGCTGGTGATTGTGTCGATATACCGGCCCTTGAAATACTCGACCGGATATTTGCTCATGATGCGGTTGGTGGTCAGCCTCTCCAGCTTGGTGATACCCCGATTGACCTCATCCTCAAGGTGGAGGAAGTATGCAGCCGCCACTTCCTCGAACTTCACGCGCTTGAGGGGGAGCCCTCGTTCGAAGCGGTAGAGCAGATCGCGGTATAGGATTTCAGCCTTACGTTCGGCTTCTTTTTCATTGGTGGTCTGAAGCGATTGGCGGATATGCGGCTGTTTTGGAAAGGCAATTCGACAATGCCAAGTTGCCTTCTTGACATCAGTTCGCAGATAAATGGTGACGCGGTCATCACACATTTTCCGCTCTTTTTCGATATGGGAGCCCATCTTGCGAACCCCGCGTGTCCAATGTGTGTAGGATCGACTACTTTTGGTAGCGTGGAGGAAATGTGGAAATAGCACTAAAAACGTTGAAGATCAAGGGGTTAGTTTTTGGGCGCACGCAAAAGCAGCGCCGCCCGCTGTGGCGGGTTGTGCTGCTAACTTGTTGATTTCAGAGGGGAAATGGTGATCCCGCTGGGATTCGAACCCAGGGCCACTTGATTAAAAGTCAAGTGCTCTACCAACTGAGCTACGGGATCATCTGTTGGCGACGGCTGGGGCCGGCGCGGTTGGTGGGGGCAAGATAGGGCGGTGTGAGGCGCGGGTCAACCACCGCTTAGCGGGTTTGGACTCGTTTTGATGAGTCTCCTGTGTTGGCTTCGTGGGCGAAGCGGGCGGCGAGGGTTTCTGCCACTCTTGGCGAGACAAAATGGCGAATATCGCCGCCGAGCCGGCCAATTTCCTTGACAAAGCGCGAGGAGATGAATTGGTGGCGATCGGATGCCATCAGAAACACCGTCTCGACGTTGGGGTTGAGACGGGCGTTCATGCCGGCCATTTGAAACTCATATTCAAAGTCCGAGACCGCGCGCAGGCCGCGGATGATCAGGCTGGCGCCGCTTTCCACCGCGAAATGCATGAGTAACGTTTCGAAAACCCGAACCTCGACGGTGGTGCCGTTGGTGTTCATGGCCGCCACTTCGGCGCGCACCTGTTCGAGGCGCTCGTCGGTGTTGAAAAGCGGTCCCTTCCCCTCGTTGCGGGCAACGCCAACGATCAGGTGATCGACAATGTGGGTCGCTCGTTGGATAATGTCGGTGTGGCCGTTCGTGATGGGGTCGAACGTGCCTGGGTAAACGCCGACGCGCTTTCTAGACATTGTGGGCTTTCCCTGGGGGTTATACTGTGGCGTCGCCAAGTTCAGATGTTGGGTCGGCTTCGGTGTCTTCATCAACAGATGCCACCGAAACCACACGCTCTCCTGCGGCCACCCGGAACAGAGTTACGCCTTGGGTCTTGCGCCCGGCCACGCGAATATCATGGGTGGGCATCCGGATGACTTGTCCGCTGTCGGCCACCAGCATGATTTGTTGGCCGTTGGTCACCGGGAATGAGGCGACGATGGCGCCATTGCGGTCGCTCATCTCCATGTTCCAGATGCCCTGCCCACCGCGATTGGTGATGCGGTACTCGTACGAGGATGTCCGTTTGCCGTACCCGCGGTCGGAAACCGTGAGGATGAACTCCTCCTGGCTTGCCAGCGCCTCGTAGCGCTCGGGCGTTAGCGAAATCGCGCGGCTGGGGGCCTCGGCGCCGTCGCCATCGGGAGAGGTGTCCTCGCCGGTTTTCTCACGGCGCATCCGGAGGTAAGCCGCGCGCTCGTCCGCGTCCGACTCGACATGATGCAGGATCGACATTGAAATCACTTCGTCGTCGCCAGCCAACCGGATGCCACGTACACCAGTAGACGTACGGCCGCTAAACAGACGTACATCGGTTGCCTGGAAGCGGATGCACTTGCCGGCGCGGGTCGCGAGCAGAATATCGTCGGACTCGGCGGCGGTACGGACCGCGATCAGCCGCTCGCCCTCTTCTTCCAGCTTCATGGCAATCAGGCCGTTGGCCCGGATATTCCCAAAGTCGGAGAGGCGATTGCGTCGGACGCCGCCGGTGGAGGTGGCGAAGACCACGTTGAGATCGCCGGCTTCAATGTCTCCGTCGGGCCACGCCAGTACGGTGGAGATCGTCTCCCCCTCGGATAACGGCAGCAAGTTGACCAACGCCTTGCCTCTGGACTGGGGATTACCCAAAGGCAGGCGATAAACCTTGAGCTGGTAGACCATGCCGCGCGTCGAGAACAGCAGCAGCGGGGTGTGGGTGTTGGCCACAAACAGATCGGAAACCGTATCTTCGGCTTTGACCGACATGCCGGACCGACCCTTACCGCCCCGGCGCTGGGCGCGATACGTCGACAGCGGCACCCGTTTGATGTAGCCGGAGTGGCTGACCGTTACCACCATGTCTTCGCGTTGAATCAGGTCTTCGATATCGGCTTCGAATTCGAGATCCATGATTTCGGTGCGGCGCGGAGTGCCAAAGCGCTCCTTCATCTCGACCAACTCGCCGCGCAGAATTTCCAGCAGCTTGGTGCGATTGCCGAGGATTTCCAGGTAGTAAGCGATACGGTCGGTCAATTCCCGCAGGTCGGCGCCGATTTTATCGCGCTCCAGCCCGGTCAGGCGATGAAGGCGGAGGTCGAGAATCGCCCGGGCTTGGATTTCCGAGAGCTTATAGGTGCCGTCTGCCGACACCCCTCTTGGCGGCTCTTCGATCAGGGCGATGAGTGGGGCCACGTCGGCGGCGGGCCAAAGGCGGGCCACCATCTCGGCGCGTGCGGTCCCCGGGTCGGGGGCGCGGCGAATCAGGGCGATCATGGCGTCGAGATTGGCGACAGCCACCGCGAGGCCGACCAAAACATGGGCGCGCTCGCGGGCCTTGCCCAGTTCGTATTCCGTGCGCCTGGTGATTACCTGTTCCCGGAAGGCGAGAAAGGCCGCGATGATGTCCTTGAGGGTCATCATTTCCGGCCGCCCGCCACGCAGGGCCAACATATTGACGCCAAACGAGGTTTGGAGATTGCTGTGGCGGTAGAGCTGGTTGAGCACGATGTCGGCGTTGGCGTCGCGTTTCAGCTCGATCACCACGCGTACGCCGTCGCGGTCCGACTCGTCGCGGATATCCGAAATGCCTTCGAGGACCTTTTCGTTGACCAACTCGGCGATGCGTTCTTGCAGCTTAGCCTTGTTGACCTGATAGGGAACCTCGGTGATGACGATGCCACAGCGGTCCTTGCGTAACTCTTCAATGGTGGAGCGGGCGCGCATCACAACCGAGCCGCGCCCGGTATGAAAGGCGGAGCGCAGGCCCGCGCGGCCCATGATCAGCGCGCCGGTGGGAAAATCGGGGCCCGGAACGTGCTCGATCAACTCGTCGACGGTGATATCGGGATTGTCGATGCAGGCGCAGCAGGCGTCGATAACCTCACCGAGATTGTGGGGCGGAATGTTGGTGGCCATGCCGACGGCAATGCCGCCGGCGCCGTTAACCAGCAGGTTGGGGAATCGCGCCGGCAGAACCGTGGGCTCCCAGCTCGATTCGTCGTAGTTGGCCTGGAAATCGACGGTTTCTTTGTCGATATCGTCGAGCAGCGCCTCTGCCGACTTGGCGAGTCGCGCCTCGGTATAGCGCATCGCCGCCGCCGGATCGCCGTCCATCGACCCAAAGTTGCCTTGGCCGTCGATCAAGGGCAGGCGCATGGAAAAATCTTGGGCCATGCGCACCATGGCGTCGTAAATCGCGCTGTCGCCATGGGGGTGATATTTACCCATGACATCACCGACGATGCGCGCAGACTTTTTGTAGGCCTTGTTCGAGTCGTATCCGCCTTCTTTCATGGCGAACAGGATGCGGCGATGAACAGGCTTCAGCCCGTCTCGAACGTCTGGCAGCGCCCGGCTCACGATGACGCTCATGGCGTAATCGAGGTAGGAACGACGCATTTCGTCTTCGATCGTAACTGGAGAAATGTCGGTGCGTGGTGGCGTCGGTGTCGTCGTCAAGTATTGAACTCTTCTAACAGGACTTGGGGGCGCCCGAGTGTGCTTGCCGGGGGTGGGGCGGCACCGCACGGGAACGACGCTGTAACCTCACCGGTGCTAGCATTTTTTCCAGCTCTACACAACCTTTGCCTTGCCATGGGCGCCGGGGCGAATTGGATTCTGTGCCGAGGGTCACTGCATCGGTCGTCGCAATGAGAGAGGCTGAGGGCAGTGGCGGTTCTCGCTGGTGATCTGGGCGACCGTCGGGCTGATGGAGGTGGAGATGGATGAATTTCGGACCGCGGTTGGTGTGCTGGGGGCGGTGGTCGTCGGCGGCTTGCTGATTGGCGAGAGCCTCGCGTCGTACTCTTATCTGCTGTTCGGTGTGAGTATGATTGGACCCGTGTCTTGGCTCCGCGAGGTCATTGGCTGGAGTCTGTGAGCTTGCCCCGGGGGCGGATGGATTTGGCTCCCTTGCCGAATTTCGTCAAAAGATTACTATTGTGTAAAGAGACTGGATTCGTCTCTTTTCGCAGCGGTGCTTGATTATTTGGTATTCGACGACTATCATTGTGATTGCTGGCTTTGGGAGAGTGCCGGCTCGGGGGCGTTGGCGACGACGGTCGGGTTGCTTTTTCGAGTGTGATGGATTCGCTAAATTTGGGGGTTTCACCATGTCTGAGGAATTTACGCCGCAAGAACAGGTTGCATATCCGTTCTTGGAAGCGGCGGTTCGTATCGATACCGCAAAGCAAAACCCAACCGATAAGGCGTTGTTGTCGCGGGTTCTCGATGATAATGTTGCGCTGTGGCTGTTCTTTAAAAATCTGTTGCTCAACTCCGACGAAGAGATTGCGGCAGACACCAAGAGCTTTTTGGTTCAGGCAAGCGAGTTCATGATCAAGGCGGCGCAGCTTTTGCAGACCGAGGTTGATGATGAACTTATGGGGCGGTTGGTTTCGCTTAATCTGAATATGTCTGAGCTTTTACTTCAGTCTCCCACGGTTCCGATGATTCCGAAGTTCGATCTGGAAGGGCAGGCGGGCTGATCGGTCGGCTGGTCGCGTGACTGGTTGACCGGTTGACTGGTCAACCTGGGGTGCGACACGCCTGCGGCATCCGCACGGGTTGCTTTGCCACTGGAGGCGAAGGCATACTCTACCCTTTGGTTATCATGGGGAAAGCTGGCCATGAAGACACGAACCGATGGCGGCATCGCGTTCGCACTTGGGGGGCTTGGTGGCCTCAACGCTCACGGCGTCGGCTTTCTTGAAGCGGCGCGGGCGTTGAACGTTGAGCCGTCGATCATTAGCTGCACCGGCGGCATGATCACCTGGGTTGCTGATTGGTTGGAGGGCAAGCCGCTCCTCCCTTGCCTTGAGGAGCATTTGCGGGTCGGGACGCGCTTTGCGCCGCCGTTTCACTGGATGAACACGCTGTGGATCGCCGCGTTTGGTGATCCCACCAGCTTTCGCCCGGCGGTGTGGGAGTATTGGCGGCGCTGGATGAGGCCGGTGGAGTGGCCGGACGTTAGCAGCCTGCTGGATCGGATGTTGCCGGCCCAGGTTTTTGTGCCGCGCCGGAGCGGCGAGGAGTTGGCCCGTACTGCCGTCGTGATGAACGCCAGCACGATCCCCCTGGTCTTTAATAGTTTCCAGCCTGCCAGCGGGCGTGAATACTTGCACGTCAACCCTGCGGCGGCTGATTTTCTTGGCGTTAAAACCGGCAAAGTCGGCGGCCCGTCGAAGTATTTGCCGATCGATCAGGGCGCGGTGCGGGGGGCGTTGTGGCTGTATTTTTATGGCCTCGACGATGAGAGCAACCCCGATGGCTTGGTCGATGGCACGTATCGCCGTCAATATATTGTTCGGGAGTTGCACCTCTGTGACCGGATTTACATCACTCGGCCTTATAATAGCCGTTGGAGCGAACGGGTTCCGCAGAACTACTTCGAAATTCAGGACTATAGCACGGATTTGTGGTTCACGGGCGCCTATCAGGCCGAGTTGGCGGGGCTGCGTCAGATCAACAGCCTTCTGAAAGATGGCAAGCTGAACGGCGGCGAGTTCCACCCGGTCGATCTGGTCGAGGTCGAGGTCGCGCGCCAATATGGATTTTTTGATTATGTGCAGGAGGAGCTGGAGGTTTTCGAGTCCGCCTTCCGCACGGCCTACCATCAGCTCACCAAAGCCGAGTAACGGCCGGCTTCGGGTTGTCTCCACCCCCTTCGCTAAAGGATCAACGGTTTCCAAAGGCCGGCGGCCTTTGGAAACCCGGATTTTTATCGTCTAGGGGTTGATGTCGCGGGCGATGCGGAAACCGAGGAAAACGCTGCGCATCCCTTGTGTGTCGCGGTCGCGCTGGGCGGAGCGGACGTTGCGTGGAACATCGACCCAGGAGCCTCCGCGAATCACCCGAAACTCGCAGACCCCCGAAGTCCAGGCGCTGCCGTCGGTGGGGGCGTCGCGGTAGTTATTGTGCCAGCAGTCTTCGACCCATTCGGCGGCGTTGCCGAGCAGATCGTAAAGCCCGAAGCGGTTGACCGAGAATGAGCCGGTCGGCGCCGGGCGCTGGCCATCCCAACGGCTGCCGCAGGTGGCGCAGTTGGTAAAGTTGCGGCCAATCATATCGCCCCAGGGGCGCACGGTTTTGGTTCCGGTCCGGGCGACATATTCCCATTCCGCCTCGCTGAGCAGGCGGTAACGCTGTTTCATGGCACCCGACAGCCAATCGACGTAGGCTTTGGCATCTTCCCAAGAGATGCAGACCACCGGATCGCGGTCGGTTTGGCCATAGCCGGGCATTCGCCAACTGCGGTCTTCGAGAATTTTCCATTCGTGATTTTGCGAGATCCAGCACCCGTCCATTTTGCGCCCGGTGGCCTGGACGAAGCGCGCGAATTGCCCGACCGTCACTTCATAGCGGCCGACCGCAAACGCATTGTTGATGAACACCCGGTGGCGCGGCTCCGACCGCCCGCGAAAGCGAGTCTCCACGCCCTCGGCCTCTTCTTCGTTGGCTTGAGCGCCCATATGGTAGTCGCCGAGCGGCATGACCACCATTTCGGGGCAGTCGCTACAATCCCGAAACACGGTGCCAACCAGCAGCAAGGGGCTGCTTTGGGGCAGAACGCCCATGGCAAGCTGCACCGGGCCATCGGCCAGTGCAGAGCCGAGACCGGCAAGCGTCATCGTCAACCAAGTGAACAGCCAGAGCCGGACCTTCATCGCGCCCTCAATCTCACCGCAAAGTCGTTGCGACGGAACACCCCTTGATACACTAAGAATCCGTTGGCGGAAAGCACAGGCGTTGGGCGCCGCCGCAGGAAGCCGCGGTCCCAAGGGCAGGGTATCGGGGAAAGTCGGTCCGTCACGCGATAGCGAAGGCTGCGTTAAATTCGGTGCCGCTGGATTGCAGGCCATAGAGCCGGCTATAGAGGCCATTGTGCTGCAAAAGGTCGCCATGGCTGCCGGACTCGATCACCCGGCCCTGGTCGAGCACATAAATGCGGTCGGCGTCGACCACGGTGGAAAGTCGGTGGGCGATGACCAGGGTGGTGCGGCCGCGCTGAAGGGTGCGCAGCGCCCCCTGAACCGCGCGCTCCGATTCGGTGTCGAGGGAGGAGGTGGCCTCGTCGAGCAGCAGAATCGGCGCATCACGCAGCATGGCGCGGGCGATGGCGATGCGCTGGCGCTGACCGCCCGAGAGCTTGACGCCATGCTCGCCAACCATAGTGTCGTAGCCCTGGGGCAGCGTAACGATGAAATCGTGCGCGGCGGCGGCCCTGGCGGCGGCAACGATTTGCTCCTCGGTGGCGCCGGGCAGGCTATAGCCGATGTTTTCGCGAATGGATTGGTCGAACAGCGCCACTTCTTGGCTGACCAGCGCGATTCGGCTGCGCAAGGATGCCAGCGTAACATCGCGGATATCCCGGCCGCCCACCGAGACCGAGCCCTGTAGGACATCGTAAAAGCGGGGAATGAGGTTGAGGGCGGTGGATTTGCCGGCCCCCGAAGGCCCAACCAGCGCCACGGTCTGGCCGTGAGGAACCTCCAGCGTGATCCCGCGCAGGGCCGGTGTATCGTCGGCATAGGCGAAATGAACGTCGTGGAAGTGGACATCATAGCGCGCACCTTTGGCGCTATCCACCGTCGGTATGACCAGCGCTTGTGCCTGGGGCCGGTTGACGATGGTGGCGGGGTTATCGAGCAGCTCGAACACCCGTTCGGCGGCGGCGAGGCCCGATTGTAACTGAGCATTGACCTTCGAGAGTCGCTTCATCGGCTCGTAGGCGAGCAAAAAGGCCGCGATAAAGGACATGAGCGCGCCAACGGTGCTGTGGCCGTCGATGACTCTGAGCCCGCCATAAACAATGACAGCCACAATTGCGAACCCGCTCAAAACCTCAGTAACCGGCGAGGTTAGTGACTGGACATGGAACGAGTTGCAGGTTAACGCAAACAAACGATCAATAATCGCGCCAACCCGGGTCCGTTCCCGTTCCTCCATGCCATAGGCTTTGACATGCCGAATACATTGAAACGTCTGGTTAAGCTGGGCCGAAAAATTCCCCAACTCCACCTGGGTGTTGAAGGAGACCCGGCGCATTCGTTTGCCCATGGAGGCCACAAACCACCCGGCCAGGGGAAAGGCGATGAAGGCGCCGGTCGCGAGGCGCCAGTCGTTGTAAAACATCACCCCGACCAAAAACAGCAGGGTCAGCGTGCTTTTGCCAATGCTGGTCAGGCACTCGGCGGCGGTGCCGCGCATGACGCCGACATCGTTCATCACCCGGGACATCAGTTGCCCGGCGGACGTGGCGTGAAAAAAGGCGAGGTCGGCCTCAAGCAAATGCCCGTAAAGCTGCTTTTGCAGATCGGCAACCAAATGTTGCCCGATGCGGTTCATGAGAACCGAATGAAAATAGTCGGAAAAGCCGCGCACGGTGAAGGCGACCAGCACGGCAATTGCCACCGGCCAGACCATCGAGCGGTCGCGCATGGTGAACACGCCGTCCATCACCGGTTCCATCAAACGCGCCATGGCGCCGGTGGTGGCGGCGTTGACGGCCATGAACATCAGCGCCCAGATGAATGGCCACCGGTAGGGCAACAGGTAGTTGCCGAGCACGCGGCGAATCAGCACCGAGCTGGAGGTGTGTTTGTCTTGGGGTGGGGAGGCGGCGGCGACGGTCAAGGCGCGAGCATTCTGAGCTGGGGCTGGGCTGGGGCCGGGAAGTTAGGTTAGCGATAGCACAATTGCCGCCGATAAACAGCCTTTCGTGGTGCGACCGCTGCGAAAACTTGGAACCCTATTCATTCCCTAACCCTGTTCGGATATGATGGTTTTGACAGGTGGATTATTTTTTCAGGACGGTAGGGCCAATGGGAGCGACCGAAGGCAATGGCGGCACTCGTAAGCGGCCGCGCATCGGTCTCGCGCTGGGTGGGGGCGTGGCTCGCGGTTGGGCCCATATTGGTGCGTTGCGGGCACTTCGGCGTTATGGCATCGAGCCCGATGTGATTGCCGGCTCGTCGGTGGGGGCGTTGGTTGGCGGCGCTCACCTCGCGGGCAGGCTTTCCGCGCTGGAGGATTGGGCGCGCAAGTTGACCCGGATCAAGATTGTCAGCTATCTTGATCTCAAGTTGTCGAGCGGCGGCCTGATTGGCGGGACCCACTTGGTCGCCGAAATGATGCGTCATATTGGCGACGTGAAAATCGAGGATTTGCCCGCCCCTTTTGTTGCCGTTTCTACCGACTTGGTGACAGGGCACGAGATGTGGCTGCGCGAGGGCTCGCTGGTGGAGGCGATGCGCGCTTCATTTTCTCTGCCGGGCGTTTTCCCGCCGGTCAAAATCGATAATCAGTGGTTGGTCGATGGCGCGTTGGTTAATCCGGTGCCGGTGTCGGTGTGTCGGGCTCTGGGCTGTCAGATGGTGATCGCGGTCAATCTTTCGGGCGACATTCTGGGCAAGGCGCGCAAGCCGGGCGCCCAGGTGCCGACGGCGGCCGGCTTCGATCTGCTGGCGTTGCTGGAGGCGCCGCAACCCAGCAACGTTCCGCCCCCGTCGGCACTTAACGCCTTGACCCGGCGCATTTTTCGCCGCGATTACGATGGGCCGAGCTTGTTTGGCGTGATGGTGTCGTCGTTCAACATCATTACCGACCGGATTACCCGCTCACGGCTGGCGGGGGAACCCCCCGATGTTCATATCGCGCCCCGGCTTGGTCATATCGGCCTTTTGGAATTTGACCGGGCCGAGGAAACCATTGCCGAGGGAGAGGCCGCCGTCGAGCGCATGTTGCCCGACCTGTGCGACGCGCTTTCGGTGTTCAACAATAGCCGGAGGGATACGGTTTGGGGCTGACGGCCGGCGGCAAAGCGCCAAAACTTGACAACAGGCGACGGCAGTGCCAAATTGGTTGAGAGTTCGTTAAGTTTTCCGGCCGTTAACATCTTCGGCCGCAGACCATCTTCCGAGGTGATCAGCCCTGTCGATCGCAGTAGGTTTCCCCTTGGTCACGGCTGACGACCGTGACCGCTTCGTCCGCAGTATAACTGCGGCGCTGGTTGGCGTGCTTGTGTTGTTTGCCAGTATGATGCCGGTGCGGGCAGGGGATCATGGGGGCGGCCACGGCGCACCAGCCGGCCACGGTGGTGGTGGGCACGAGGAGACGGCGCCCGAGACCTTCGTGGTGCTCGACTTATTCTCTGAGGTTCTGGAGGCCAGTGTTGCCGGCATCGGAATCAAGATTGCCGAGCTTAAGCCGAAGGTTGAGCACATCAACGATCTTTATACGCACGGTCACAAGCACAAGGCGTTCGCCCAGGTGCTCGGGATCTCGACCGAGTTGGTGGTGCTTGGTTTTTGTATAGAAACCTTTGGGATTGGTGAGTTGTTTGTGTCCGCACTGTCCTTTGGTGGCAATTGGGCTGTTCAAATGGCGCAGTCGACGGTCGGCATTATGGCATCAACCAAGGTGGCGTTGGTGGCCGGTGAAAAGGTTGAGGAAGCCACCGAAGAAAAATTCGAACACGCCATTCACACAGAGGCGCACGCCAAGTCTGGCAGTCGTAATGCTCTGGCCGATGCCGGCCATTGACCCGTCTCCCGAGCCGCGCCCTTCTTTCCCCTGGGCGCTTTAGTGTCCGCCTTTGGCGGCTTCGGCGCCGGTTAGCCAGTTGATGTTGCGCAGCACCGTTTCCTGCCCCAACACCGCACCCAGTGCCGCGCCGAGGACCGCGATCGGCATGGCTAAGCCCGCGCCTGTCTCGAGGGCGTCGGTGACCGCCGCGCCTTCGTAAAGCATGGTGCCGGCGGTGACCAGATTGACCACGCCACTCGCCAGAATCAGTCCGAGCACGGCGCCACCGGCCAGGGCCATGTCTTTGCTCAAGCCCGAGGTGCGCGCCTGGCCCTCTTTATGGGGTGGGGCCGCGTGGGTTTGGGCCGTGGCGGCGGCCGGCGCGCCGACCAGCAGGGCTACCATGAGAGCGGCGAACAACGTGCGCATGAAGGCTCCGCAGCGAGGCTTTATAGGACCGCGCATAGCTTAGCATCATCTCCCGACGAAGAAAACAGTGGGGAAAATGCGTAGGCGCGGAAGTGGGGGCGTCCGGATCAGACGCTAAAGCTTTCGCCGCAGCCGCAACGCCCGGTTTCGTTGGGGTTTCGGAATACAAAGCCCGACTTCATCGCGTCCTCGACGTAATCCATTTCGGTGCCGACCAGAAACATAATGGCAGACGGCTCGACGACCAGCGTAATTCCCTTTTCCTCCACCACTTCTTCCTGGGGCAGGATCGTCTCCGCATATTCCAGCGAGTAGGCGAGCCCCGAGCAGCCCTTGGATTTGACACTGATCCGTAGGCCGAGGGCGGGCTCGCTCCGGTTTGTCATCATTTCGCGGACGCGGGCGGCGGCGGCGTCGGTAATGCTCATCACTTTCGGTTGGGCCATTGGGGTGGTCTCCGGTTTCTCATGCGACAGTAAATTCAATAGAACATATCCAGTTGTACTTTGGCTTCGTCGCTCATGCGGCTCTGGTCCCAAGATGGCTCCCACACCAGCTCAACAGTGCATTTGGTCACAACGTCGATGGCGGTCACTACGGCATGAACGGAGTTGGGCAGTTCTTCTGCCACCGGGCAGTTTGGCGAGGTGAGGGTCATTTGGATATCCACGACGCCATCTTCGGTGGTCTTGACGCGGTATATCAAGCCGAGATCCCAAATATTGACCGGGATCTCTGGGTCAAAGACCATGCGTAGGGCGTCGACAACGCGGTCAAAGAGTATGGCATCGCGGGATTTTTCGGTGGTATTCGTTAACACTTGGGGGGTGTCGTCCATGGCTGCCTCGATTATTCGGTCGTCGCCTTGAGGCCGCCGGTCATGGCGGCGGCCAGGGTGTGCCAAGCTAGGGTTGCGCATTTGACCCGCACCGGAAATTCGCGGACACCGGCCAACACCGCCAGTCGTTCGAGAGCATCCTCATCGACCGGGCCGTGGCTGTGGGAGTCGGCATCCTCTTTGGTGCACATGTCGTGGAAGCATTCAAACAAGACCCGGGCCTCGGCCTCGGTTTTTCCTTTGATTACTTCTGTCATTAAAGAGGCCGATGCGGTTGAGATCGCACAGCCACGGCCGACGAAAGCAACATCCTCCACCGTGCCCGATGTGGTCATGCGTAAGTACACCGTAATTCGGTCGCCACACAGCGGGTTGTCGCCCCGTGCTTCGTGGGTTGCGTCGGCTGGGTGGCGGTGGTTGCGCGGATGCTTGCCGTGATCGAGGATCACTTCTTGGTAGAGATCGCGCAGATCGCCGAAAGGGTCTTGGACCATTAGCGGAAGAACTCCTTGACTGCCAGCACCGCGTCGACCAGGGCTTCGGCCTCCGCAATGGTGTTGTAAAGTCCAAATGAGGCGCGGCAGGTGGCCTCCAGGCCAAAGCGCTCCATCAGCGGCTCGGCACAGTGGCGGCCGACTCGAAGCGCCACGCCCATTTGGTCGGCGAGCATCCCGATATCGTGCGGGTGAATGCCTTCGATCACAAAGGAAATTATTGCAGCCTTGCCCGGCGCGGTGCCAATGAGGCGTACGCCCTCGATCGCTGCAAGACGTACAGAGGCGTACTCCAGCAGTGTGCGTTCGTGGGCGCAAATGTTGGCAAGGCCGAGGGTTTTTACATAATCGATCGCGGCGCCAAGGCCGATTCCCTCGATAATCGGCGGCGTCCCGGCTTCAAAACGATAGGGTGGCTCGCGGAAGGTGGTGCCGTTGAAGCTGACCGATGCAATCATATCGCCACCACCCTGATAGGGCGGCATGGCGGCAAGGATCTTTTTGCGGCCATAGAGCACGCCGATGCCGGTTGGGCCGTAGAGTTTATGGCCGGTAAAGACGTAAAAGTCGGCGTCCAGAGCTTGAACGTCCACCGCCATGTGGGTGACGGCCTGGGAGCCATCAATCATCACCGGAACCCCGTGGGCGTGCGCGAGCCGGATGATTTCGCCGACGGGGGTGATGGTGCCAAGGACGTTGGAGCCGTGGGTTACCGAGACCAGTTTGGTGCGAGGCCCCAGTAACGCCGCGTAGGCATCAAGATCAAGAATGCCCCGATCATCGCACGGGATCACCTTAATCGCAAACCCCTTCTCCGCCTGGATCAATTGCCAAGGTACGATGTTGGCGTGGTGTTCCAACACTGAAAGTATGATTTCGTCACCCGGCCCCAGAGTCTTTCGGCCCCAGCTAGAGGCCACCAGATTAAAGGCCTCGGTGGCGTTGTGAGTGAATATGATTTCTTCGCGCGAGGCGGCATTGATCAGCTTTTGGACCTTGTCGCGGACCGCTTCGTAGGCGTCGGTGGTTTGTTGGCTGAGGTAGTGTACGCCTCGGTGTACGTTTGAGTATTCCAGCTTCATACAGCGGGTCATCGCGTCGATAACCGCGCGTGGCTTTTGGGCGCTGGCAGCGTTGTCGAGGTACACCAGCGGTTTGCCCAATCGTCCTGGCCGTTCATGAACCAATCGGCTCAAAATCGGAAAATCCTCCCGGACAGCCTCGATATCATAGGGCTCGGCAGGCAGGCCCTTATGAGGAGGCTGGGGCCGGCAACGGGGATCAGGGGTGTCGGGCATGGGGCGCTTCCCTTATTCAGCCGGCATAACGCCAGGCGGACGCAAGGGCTTCGAATGCCTCGCGCACCGGTTCAAACGTAATTTCGGCGATGACCTCATTAACATAGGCATCAATCAGCAGCGAGCGCGCGCTATCCTGATCGATCCCCCGAGCCCGCAGGTAAAACATGGCGTCATCATCAAGATCGCCCGTAGTGGCCCCATGGCTGCACTTAACATCGTCGGCATGGATCTCCAGTTCTGGCTTGGCATCAATCCGGGCATCATCCGAAAGCAATAGCGCCCGGCTGAGCTGGTGCGCATTGGTCTTTTGAGCGTCGGGGCGAACCAGAATTTTTCCTTGAAAGACACCTTGGGCCGCACCGTCGATTACGCCTTTAAAGAGTTGTTGGCTGGAGCCGTGAGCCGTGGCGTGATCAATGAGCGTGGTGGTATCGCACAGTTGTTGGCCGCGCACGAGGTAGGCTCCGCTCAGCTTGGCTTCAGCACCAGGGCCAGCCAATACCAACTTTATTTCATTGCGCGATAATTTGGCTCCGAGTGTCAGCAGGAAGCCTTCGTAATAAGCTCCCTGCTCCAGGCGTCCGGCGACGGTGGAAAGGTGAAACGCGCTGTTGCGCTCGCGCTGAACTTTGTAGTGGTGAAGGCGCGCGTGCGCCCCCACTGCCAGTTCGGAAACGCCGTTGGCGAAGGTGGCGGCGCCATCGTCCAGGCTGAGGTGATGCTCTATCAGCGTTGCCTCGCTGCCGGGTTCCAGGACCACCAGCAGGCGGGGATGCCAGGACAGCGGCTCGTTGGCGCCTGTGCCAATCCACACCAACTCGATCGGCCTTGCCACGCGTACACCCTTGGGCACGTACAGTACGGCGCCGTCGGCGATGTGGGCGGTGTTGAGTGCCTGGGGGGCGTGGTTGGTGTCGTGGGCCAGTTTGCCGAGGTGGGCCTCAATCAACGCTGGGTGTTGGTTAAGCGTTGCCGCAAGCCCCCCGGCAATTACCCCCTCAGGCAAAATGTCCGACGCGGACACGTTGGCACAAAAGAAGCCGTTGACGAAAACCAACCGGTGGGAGGGCGTAACTGAGGGCAGCGTCTCGATGGCCACCTTGGCGAAGGCGGGCGGGGCAGGTTGAAACGGCGTGCCCGCGAGAGCGCCAAGGTTGGTGAAGCGCCACGCCTCTTGCCCGGTTTTGGGAAACCCAAGCTCGGCAAACCGGCTTCGGTTCGTGTTGCGCAGAGTGTCGAGCCAAGTCATGTCAGGCCGCCTCGTTGACGCCGAATTCAGCATAGCCGCGCGCTTCCAGCTCAAGTGCCAATTCCTTGCCACCTGACCGCTGAATTCGCCCAAAAGCCAAAACATGGACGTAATCTGGAACAATATAGGATAGGAGGCGCTGATAATGTGTGATCACCAGCATCGCCCTATTCGGGCCGCGCAACGAATTTACGCCATCTGCGACAATTCTCAGAGCATCGATATCGAGTCCACTGTCGGTTTCATCGAGAATGGTAAGTTTCGGATCGAGCAATGCCATCTGCAAAATGTCGTTACGCTTCTTTTCGCCGCCCGAAAACCCGACATTAACCGCCCGTTTAAGCATTTCGTCAGTCATGCCGAGCTGTTTGCACTTGGCTCTGGCCAGCTTTAGGAACTGTATCGCATCAAGTTCACTCTCGCCGCGCTGCCGACGTACCGCGTTGAGCGCGGTCTTGAGAAAGGTCGAGTTGGAAACACCGGGAATTTCGACGGGATACTGAAAGGCGAGGAACACACCGGTGGCGGCGCGCCGCTCGGGCGGTAACGCCAGCAGGTCTTCACCATTATACGTTACCGAACCGTCGGTCACCGTGTATCCGTCTCTGCCCGCAAGAATATAGGACAAAGTGCTCTTGCCAGAGCCATTGGGCCCCATAATTGCATGGACATCGCCGGCCTTAATACTCAAATCGATACCTTTGAGAATTGGCCGGTCGCCAACGGAAGCATGAAGATTGACAATTTCGAGCATCTTATTGTCCCCATCCTTATCCGACACTGCCTTCAAGGCTGATGCCGACCAGTTTTTGTGCTTCGACCGCGAATTCCATTGGCAACTCCTTTAGAACTTCGCGACAAAAACCATTTACGATTAGTGATACCGCGTCTTCCGGAGTGAGGCCGCGTTGGCGGCAGTAGAAAAGCTGTTCTTCACTGATCTTTGCCGTTGTCGCTTCGTGTTCAATTTTGGCGGATTTGTTTCGGCTCTCGATGTAGGGAACGGTATGCGCGCCACACTTGTCGCCAATCAATAGGCTGTCGCATTGGGTGTGATTGCGCGCCCCTATCGCCTTGGGCATAATTTTCACCAACCCGCGGTAGGTGCTTTGAGCCCGCCCGGCCGAAATTCCTTTTGCCACAATGGTCGAGCGTGTGTTGCGCCCGATATGGATCATTTTTGTCCCGGTGTCCGCTTGCTGATAGTTATTCGTGATCGCGACCGAGTAGAATTCGCCAACAGAGTTGTCACCTTGAAGAATACAGCTCGGGTACTTCCAGGTAATCGCGGAGCCGGTTTCTACCTGAGTCCAGGATATTTTTGAATTTACGCCCCGGCACGCGCCTCGTTTGGTGACGAAATTGTATATCCCGCCAACTCCATGCTCGTCACCCGGATACCAGTTTTGTACGGTCGAATATTTTATTTGAGCATCATCGTGAGCCACCAGTTCGACCACCGCCGCGTGCAATTGATTTTCGTCGCGTTTGGGCGCGGTGCACCCCTCAAGATAGGAAACGTAGGAGCCTGCGTCAGCAATGATCAGGGTGCGTTCAAACTGTCCGGTGTTGGCGGCGTTGATCCGAAAGTACGTCGACAATTCCATTGGGCAACGGACCCCTTTTGGAATGTAAACAAACGAGCCGTCGGTAAATACCGCCGAATTGAGTGTTGCGAAATAGTTATCGGAGTAGGGAACGACACTTCCGAGATATTGCTTCACAAGTTCTGGATGAGTCTGCACTGCCTCGGAGATTGGGCAGAAAATAATTCCCTTTTCATGAAGCTTGGCTTTAAAGGTTGTGGCGACGGAAACGCTGTCGAATACCGCATCGACCGCAATGGTCGGCTCGACGCCGGCCAATAGTTCTTGTTCCTTAATCGGAATTCCAAGTTTTTCGTAGGTGCGTAAAAGTTCGGGGTCAACCTCGTCGAGGCTTTTCTTCAGTGGTGTGCTCTTGGGGGCGGAATAGTAATGGGCATCTTGATAATCAATGGGGGGATAGGCGACCCGCGCCCACTTGGGTTCTTTCATAGTCAACCAGTGGCGAAATGCTTTCAAACGCCAGTCTAGCAACCATTGCGGCTCGTTCTTTTTGGCTGAGATAAACCGTATCGTATCTTCCGTCAGCCCTTTGGGCGCGGTGTCTGACTCGATCTCGGTAACAAAGCCATACTTATACTTCTGATCGGTGATATTTTTCACCTGATCCAGAGTGTCTGAAGTATTGGGGGCGGGGCTCATTGGAAACTCTCCCAGTCTATCGTGATCAGATTGCCAACGGCCAGGAGGGCGTCGCCATGTCAGCCAGCGAAACATCTTCCAGTGCGCGTTGTACCGCCCGATTTATTTTTTCCCAGTTGCCGCGCATCGGGCACAGCCGCTCGACACCGCACGTCGAATCGACATCTCCCACGCATTCGGTCACGGCAATCGGCCCCTCTAGCGCGGTGATGATCGCCGCAACCGTAATATGCTCAGGTTCCATATTCAAGATATAGCCGCCATTGGCGCCGCGATGAGAGGCAACTAAGCCGGCTGTCACCAGCGGTTTCAAGAGCTTAGCCACCGTTGGCGCGGGAATGCCGGTGGCCTCCGCCAGCGCCGCTACGGTGTGAACCGTGTTATTGCGCCCAAGCTGGGTGAGCACCACCACGGCGTAATCTGTAAGCTTGCTGATCTTGATCACGGCGGGCATCCAAGGCTGAAAACTGATACCGTACCAAATTGGTCCTGATTATTTGCTTGGTTCCTCGAACGTTGTCAAGAGCCACTTTTTGCTTTTTTGGTCGGATTTCACGGCATCGGGCCAAGACGGTGCGTCCGGCTCTGGAGGCGGGCATTGGTAAATATCGTCTGAATCCTCTTGACGAATGGCCTGAACAAGATTACTTTTAAGGCTGTAAGGAGGGCCAACAGTAACGGCGGCTTTACACAGCAACCGGTCTAGAGTGGCCGGTGGCCTTGACGGTCGGATTATTAGCGGCAGAGCGTCCGTCCATCGCTGACGGTATAAATTGCATTCGTGCCCATCCGGCTGACGGGCGGCGGAGCCAATCCTGGGTGGTTCCGCCGCCCAATTCTGTGGCCATTACTTCAAATGTTGGAGAAGCAACCGGCTGGGGGTGCTTTGAGTCGTCTTGCTCGGCACTATGCGCGCTGTTCGACACTCTGATTGCCGATGCCGACGGCGTGTATGATCCAGCGAACGATCATGACCGTCTGCTGCTCGGGCTGACACTAATGTC
Source organism: uncultured Rhodospirillales bacterium (assembly GCA_903931735.1). Taxonomy (GTDB): domain Bacteria; phylum Pseudomonadota; class Alphaproteobacteria; order Azospirillales; family Azospirillaceae; genus BOG-933. Next base: position 2,106 of record CAIZDL010000252.1, on the reverse strand, counting down.
TGCTGCGGGATGAAAACCGACTATGGTGAGGTGTTCTGTCGGTCGCTCAAGGCTGCACGCCTCTATACACTGGTGGTCGAATTGGTGCTGCGGTCCCTTGAGGCCAGTCTTGCGGTCGCCGCCGATCTCGAAGCCGAGCGCGCGGCTGTCGACCAGCATTGGCAACACCGTCTGGAGCGGGCCCGACGGCAGTATCCACCCGGAGAACCGGCTGGTCGCCCGGACTCACGCCCTCGCGCCGTCGTCAATTATCGAAGCCGGCGCCTCGGCCGTCAGTGAGTTTTCTCTGAAATGCGTAAGGTGCCCCCCCCATGGCCCACCGCGATCGCTCAAAAATCGGGCAGTAGGTAGTATTTAGCGGCAGTGTGTGATATGGACGGGGAGTGTGACGTGCTGGTAGGCGGTTTCGTGGCGGTTGGTTTGGTGTTAAATGCTGCATTATAGTATTCCGATATCATGGAGCTTATTGCTCACGTTAAAATGCAAGCTCTTTCACATTATTTCGAAGGCGGTGCTCAGTAGTAGCGTCGTACCTTGTCGTAGGATTACCTTGAGGGGGAAATGCTTATGCGCATGACACTTACGGCAAGGCTCTATAGTCTGGTTGCGATTGGGGCAATTGGTTTGATCGTGGTCACTATTTTGGCGGCAACATCCCTCAAAGACCACATGTTGACCGAAAAAATTGGCTTGACACGCCATATGGCGGAGGCCGCGCGGGACGTCGCCAAGGTATTTAGTCAAAAGGTTAAATCCGGCGAAATGGATATAGCGACCGCCCAGACGTTAGCCAAAACAACGATTCGGGGTATGCGTTACGGAAAGGGCGACTATTTTTTCGTTTATGATTATACGGGCACAAATGTCGTTCATGGCCTCAAAATTGATCGTGAAGGTAAGAACTTCATGGCGACAAAGGATGATCATGGCTATGCCTATATACCAGATTTAATTGCCGCCGCGCGAAGCGGAAGTGGCTTTGTCGATTATTATATGGCGAAGCCTGGTTCTGAAGGATCCTTTCGCAAGGTATCATCTGCCGTCGCCTATGAGCCATGGGGGTGGGTGTTCGGAACTGGGGTTTACATCGACGACATCGATATCGAGTTCGCACAATTACTCGTTAAACTTATCGCCATCTCATTTTTCATATTGAGCATGACCCTCCTTCTTGCCTGGAAGGTGAGCCGCGGAATTACAAAAAATTTGCAAGCATTACGGAATAAAATAGGTGCGATGGCGGATGGAAATCTTGGAATCGCTTTTCCAGAGGCCGAGCAACCTGATGAAATCGGTGATATGGCGAAAGCTATGGAAATTTTCCGGGTCAAGCTTGCAAATGAGCATGATTTAGCTGAACGGCAAAAACTCCAACAAAAGGCAATTGAAGCAGCAGCACACGCCCAAAACGAATTGGTTGATCAATTCAATACAAAAATAGTTGAAGTTATTGGCACGGTAATCGGTTCCGCAGGCCAACTAGAAAAGAGTGCGCAAATACTGACGGATATATCCAGCGAAGCAGGCCAACAGACGAGCGCGGTCGCTTCTGCTAGTGAGCTGGCGGCTGCAAATGTTCAAACTGTGGCGGCAGGGCTGGAGGAATTGGCGGTCTCGAGCCGGGAGATTATTGCCCAGGTCGGTCACGCGACGAGCATTAGCCAAAACGCTTCTGCCAAGGCGGCGACCACCAACCAACTGGTCCATGGGCTTGCCGGTGCCGCCGCCAAGATTGGCGACGTGGTAAAGTTGATTAGAAACATTGCCTCTCAAACCAACCTGCTCGCCTTAAATGCTACGATTGAAGCGGCTCGCGCCGGTGAAGCTGGTAAAGGTTTTTCTGTGGTTGCGAATGAAGTAAAGAATTTAGCCAACCAGACTGGCAATGCTACAGAAGAAATTAGTGCTCAAATCGCCTCGGTTCAACAGCAAACAGCACTGGCTGTTGAGGCGATTGGCGGTATAGCACTGACAATTCAAGAAATTGACGCGGTATCTGGCGCTATTTCCGTGGCTGCGGGCCAACAAGGTGGCGCCATACAGAAAATTACAAGCAACGTTCTCGAAGCCCATAAGGGCACAGCAGAAGTCGCGCGCAATATTGCT
>CAIZDL010000251.1 GCA_903931735.1 uncultured Rhodospirillales bacterium | reverse complement strand
CGGCCGGGGCCGGGCCGCGACGACTGGGGTGCACGCCGCTCCGGACCATTCAACTCACCGCCGTGGACGGTCTGCCCGACCGGCTGTTTCATCGCGACGCCGACACTGCCGGACAAGCCCTGTACCTCAAGGGCCAAACCCGCGTGACCACGGCTGCCACCGCCCTGTGGATCGCAACGCCGGCCGCCCCCGACACGCCACTCACCGGACAGATCGAGGTTGGCCCGGGGGCATTTGAACTCATGCTGCCCCTCCCCGCCCAAAGCGGCGACTATATGCTGGTAACGTCCCGCTTCGAGGTGCCTGGGCGCAGCAATCCCGAGACCATCGATTATCGCCGTCTCAGCCTCAATCTCAGCGCCTACCAAACCTTACCGGTGACTGCGGCGGGCGTGCTTGAGGGGCACATGACCATTCGCTCGACCGAAATTGACCGCCTCGAAACGGGGGCCTACCGCCGCCAGCTAACCGTCCACCCCGCGGCTTGGGGCGCGGGAAGCAGCACCTTCGCAAGGCCGGTGACGGTGGAACTGCCGCTCGCCTACAGCCCGTTTTTTGAACTGACCCAAGCCGGTAGCCCGCTCGCCACCCACCCCAACGAGGCGGGCGAAACCGTGATCGCCACCCGAACCCTGGCTGTCCCGATCGAGGCGCGCTTCAGTTTGCCGTTTCTGGCGTGGCTGGGCATGGGCGCCGGGCTGGTGCTCCTCGCCTTTCTAAAGCCATGCTGCCGCCTGATATCGGAAGTTCGCCGGCCGGCGGCCAAGCCACAAACACAAGAAACATCAACCAGCCCGGCATAAATATGCGATACAGAAACCGGCGAGGAACAAGCGGCTGAACCGGAGGACTTTGCGCCATGCTGGTTTACACCTTCATTCCCATGGCGGCGGCAATCATTGGCGCGCTGGTCGCGGTTTATTTCAGCCCGTCGCCCCGAGCGGTCAGCGCGTTTCAGCATTTGGCCGGCGGCGTCGTATTCGCGGCGGCAGCGGGGGAACTGCTCCCGGAAATTTTGGAGCAAAGCCACACCATGCCAATCCTGATTGGCGGGTCCATTGGCATTGCGGTTACCACCCTGATAAAAATTCTCGATGAATATTACGGCGAAGCCTCCTCTTTCATCGTTTCCGTTGCTTTCGATACGTTGATCGACGGCATGATCATCGGCTTGGGCTTTGTTGCCGGCTCGGCTCAGGGGCTTTTATTGACATTCGCCCTGTCGCTCGAAGTCTTATTTCTGGGGCTGGCGCTCACCTCGTCATTGTCGCGCCTTTATTCGAGCGCCGCCATCATCGGGATCAGCGTCTTTATTGGGGCGATGCTGCCAATTGGTGCCGGGCTTGGCCTGATGGCGGCGGCCCTGCCCCCGGCGGTGATTACCGGCGGCTATGCCTTTGGCCTGATCGCGCTCCTTTATCTTGTCACCGAAGAGTTGCTGGTTGAAGCCCACGCTCACCCTCAAAACGACTCGCCCTTCATAACCGCGCTGTTCTTCATCGGCTTCCTCGGCGTGGTGCTGCTGGAGCACGCCATCCGGCATTGACACTGGGCCGACGGTTTCAATATCCTAAAGCTATACGAGGATAACGATGAAACAGCACAAACTTCAGATCATCGCTGCCGGGCTCGCCCTCTGTTTTTGCGCCGGGGCTGCCTTAGCCGATACGGTGGTTATTCGGGCCACCGGGCCAGGGCTGAAGCGCGGCCAAATCATCCCGACCGGCGCGGTGGTGGCCCTGCCCCGCGACAGCGGCGCACTGCTGCTGGCACCCGATGGCCGCACCACCCAGCTCAAAGGACCATATTCAGGGTCGATCGCCGAAAGCGAAGCCGCGCAGCGGGCGGATGCCAATACCGCAACCGTGCTCTCGCGTCTGCTCACCGCCAGCACCCGCGACACCTCTGCGCTTGGGGGAACCAGGCGGGTGGATCTGGCGAGCCCCTACGCCATCGCCTTGACCGGCGGCAACCATTGCCAGATCGCGGCCGAGCGCCCCCGGTTCGAGCGCGACAGCCCACGCCCCAAAACAGCGGTGACCATCACCGCTGCCAGCGGCGCCAGCGCATCCCTGGTGTGGCCAGAAGACGCTTCCGAACTTGGCTGGCCGGCAACGGTGCCCTTCGCGGCCGGCAGCTACAGCGTCAGCCTCGACACCATGGCCACCCCAATCGGCATAACGGTCTGGATGGTGCCGGCGGCGATCAAAAACCCGGCGGCGCTGGCGCAATGGATGGCCGAGCATAATTGCACGACCCAAGCGATGCGGTTGTTAACGGCTCTCCGCTAGAGCGGTCCCCGCACGCCGATGCCCTCGAGGGCTGCGTTCGCGATGGCCCGCTCTAGCTCGGGCCCCTTCGGGCGTCAGCGGGTCAAGCTCTGGCTCGCCGTCATGGACCAGAACTTCGCCCCGATGCTGTGATGGCCCAACCCAACGATGCCGCCGTCTTCACCGCCGCCGCACAGGCGGCCGTGAACGAAATTCTGCGCCCGTACCCAAAGCGGTATCGCGCGCAATGATCCGCTCAATCCCCTGGTCGTCGCTCTCGCCCGGGCTGTCGGCCGGCTCGGTGCCCTGCTTGAAAGAGGGGGCAGAGTGTTGAAGCGGGTCAGGAGGTTGTTGAGGTTCGCCATCACCTGGGTGGCGGCGGCGGTCTGGCCATTTTACAAAGGCTGGGGTTGCAGCAACCGTCGATAATGCGGTTGTCGCGGCAAAGACTGTAGCTGCAAAAACTATCGCGCTGGCATATTTTTTATCATTGAAATACCTATAAGAATAATTCCATCACATACATATGCACTAATTTTACTCACCATTCGCTAATACACAAAGATTGACATGATGTTTGCAACCTGTCAATCTCCGAGAAATGTATGGTATTGGTGCTGACCGCATTTTTAGGCATCATCCGTATACTTTTGCTAAAAAGCTTATGGGTGAGGAAAGATTATGACTGATATTCGGCGTTGCGCGCAAAAGTGCGCATTATCGCTTCTCATCGTAAGCGCTATGGTGGTGAGCGTCCAAGCTCTTGCCGCCAATGGGTCGGTTTCATACACCTACGATGCCCTCGGCAGACTTGCTACCGTTTCATACGATACTGGCGTTTTAATTATTTACAGCTATGACGCCAGCGGCAACCGCACTACACAGGTGATTAACACCAATACTGCTACCGCAACATGGGGAAGCTCCAGTTGGGGGGCGTCGTTATGGTAGATCGCGGCGCCCGGTCGATGATGGTAATCGCGGCAAAGGCCCTGCTCGCGCTGACTTTGCTGGTGGGGATAAGCGCCGAGGGAATGGCGGCAGATCCGGTGGTGGCCGAGCCTGGCCTCACGACACCCGATGCTCCACAACCTGATAGTGCGGTGCCCGACACCGGCCAACGCCCGCGCGGCAGCCGAGCCGTCGTGCATCCCGAACGGATCGCCGTGCCGAGCATGGATCACGGGCGTGGGAGCCCGGATCGACCTCCGGCGTCGCCTGGAGCACCCCAGTCCGACCTCGCCAGTGGCAAGGTTAAGTCCGGTGCTGGATCGCCCCCCCTCCAAAGTCTCGCCCTGCTTTCAGGGCAACCCGCTGCGGCTCCGGCCCCGCCATGCCCCGCCAGCAGTACTCAGCAAACACAAATCTTCGCCCAAGCGATGGCACTCAAATGCGACCCCGATCTCATCTTCGAGTATGTCTATAATAACATCGAGTTCGAGCCAATTTATGGCAGTCATAAAGGCCCCCTCGGCACCTTGCTTGATCGTCGGGGGAGCGATGCCGATCCGGCGATTTTGCTGAATGCCCTGCTGGACGCAGCGGGCTACCCCGCCGGAACCACCGGCTTTGCCAATAGCTCAATCCGGCTGACTGGAGCACAGCTGTCAAATTGGCTTAATGTTATCAATGAAGCCTCGGCGATCGGCGATCTGCTTAATGGTGGCGGAATTCCCTACACTATGACGACAAACCAAGATGGATCCGTCAACTATATCGACATCATTCATTTTGTTAGCTACCGCTGGTTATGGGTGTGGTCAGGTTCTTCCTGGCAGTGGACCACTGCATACTTTGACCCGAGTTATAAACAGCACAATTTTGTTGGTGGTCTATCTCACCACCCATCAGTTTTGAGCGATAGACTGTTGACAACACGAATCGTGGCGTGATTCAAGGAGTCCGCCCTGATTTTCGCGGACCTGGATCATGGATGGCATCCTCGGCTTGGCGGACGGTATCGCTTTGGAACTGCAACGGCTTTTG
>CAIZDL010000250.1 GCA_903931735.1 uncultured Rhodospirillales bacterium | reverse complement strand
CGAACAACAGCAAGCAAAGCGCCGAAACCGCCAAAAATATCACCGGAGCCGCCGGCACGATGGTCGGTATCTGGGTCATGGGTGTTCTCTCTCCATACCCGCCTCAGCGAGCCGCAACAATCGCGCCGCCAGCATCGGCGAGCGCACTCTGATAATTATGAATAAGGTTGGCGACAGACGCGGTGGTATCGTGCAAAAAGCTGTCCGGATAAATCCCCATCCACAAGACAACCGCCATCAATGGCGCCAATATTGCCATCTCACGCACCGACAGATCGGCAAAAGATCGGCAATCCGCTCGCACCAACTTGCCAAACACCACCAGCCGGTACATCCACAGCATATAAACACTGCCGAGAACCAAGCTGGTCGCTGCCAGCGACGCCACCACCGTGTTGATTTGGAAGGCCCCGGTCAAGACCAAAAACTCACCAACGAAGCCGCTGGTCCCCGGCACTCCCAACGAGGCCATCATGAAAATCATCAACGCCAGGGCGTATTTGGGCATGTTGGTGACCAAACCGCCAAACCGGGCGATCTCGCGAGAGCTGGCGCGCTCCTCCATAATCCCGACGCACATAAAGAGCGCAAACGAGATCATGCCGTGCGAAACCATCACAATGATCGAGCCCTGCATACCCTGGGTAGTAACGGTGAACATGCCCAACGTGCCGAAGCCCATGTGCGCCACCGAGGAATAGGCCACCAGCTTCTTCATATCCTCCAACGCCACCGCGATCAACACCGCCACCAGCGAGGCGTAAATCAACGCGATTACGCTCAGCGTATAGATTAGCGGGGTAAAATAATCGGTAGCAAGCGGCAACATCGGAATCGAGAAGCGCAAGAAGCCATAGCCGCCCATTTTCAGCAAAACGCCCGCCAGCATTGCCGAAGCCGCCGTCGGCGCTTCAACGTGTGCATCGGGAAGCCAAGTATGCACCGGCCACATCGGGATTTTCACCGCGAACGAGGCCAACAGCGCCAACCACAACCAAATCTGCATATCGCGGGAAAGGGTGTGCCCGCGCTCGATGATGGTCGGGATATCCGTGGTGTTGAGCTGGAAGTAAAACACCAACAACGCGATCAGCATGAAAACCGAGCCGACCATGGTGTAAAGGAAGAACTTAAACGTCGCATGAATTCGTCGCGGTCCACCCCACACGCCGATAATGATGAACATCGGCAGCAGCACCGCTTCGTAAAACAGATAAAACTGCAAGAAGTCGAGCGAGCAAAACATCCCGATGATCATGGTTTCCATCAGGAGGAAACAAATCATATATTCGCGGACGCGGTGCTTGATCTTCTTCCAGCTCACCAATATGGCAAGCGGCGTCAAAAATGTCGACAACAGCACGAAGAACAACGAGATCCCGTCGATCCCCATGTGATAATTCACGTTGAACGTCGGAATCCAGGCCACCCGCTCTTCGAACTGAAACGCCGCCGTGCTTGGATCAAACCCAAACCACAGAAACGTGGACAGCACAAAGGTGACGGTGGAGGTCCACAACGCGATATTCCGCGCGTTTTGCTTCACCTCCTCAGGTTCGCCCCGCACCAGCATCAAAAAGATCGCACCCACCAACGGCAGGAAGGTGATCAACGTGAGAATCGGCCAGCCGGCCATGTGTCAAACCCCTCTACACCGAAAACACGCACCATGGCCCCACGCCACACGGCCCCGCGCCACATTGCGGCTGGAACCGGCCCCGACCCAAAGCACCCCAACCCACCGGTCCGCGCCCGGCCCGGATACCCCGGCAACTGTCGCCTGTCCCGCCCCGCCAAATCAATACGGCAAATCGCGGATACCGTGTAGAACCTTTTTATTATCACGCCTGCTCTAATTCGACCAACGTGCCGAGAAAATCCTTGGGGTGAAGAAACAGCACCGGCTTATCATGGGCGCCGATTTTGGGGTTGCCGTCTCCGAGCACGCGCGCGCCGCTCGCCTTCAGCAGATCGCGCGCGGCCAGGATATCCTCGACCTCGAAGCAAATATGATGAACGCCGCCCCCCGGATTGGCCTCCAGGAACTTGGCGATCGGCGAGTTCGCGCCCAGCGGATGCAGCAACTCGATCTTGGTGTTCGGCAACACCACAAACACCACGGTAACCCCATGGGCCACCTGATCAATCGGGGCCGACACAGTGGCGCCGAGCGTATCGCGATAGAGCGCCGTCGCCTTGGCAAGGTCAGGGACCGCAATCGCGAGGTGATTAAGCTTTCCGATCATGACAACAGATCTCCTGGTTTTGTAAATTCAGACCCAAACGAACAAGTAAGCCTCGTCAAATGCGCACCAAATGAACCTCTGTTTGCGGCTTCTTGCCATGGGTGGCATTGAACGACCGACGCACCGCGCCTTTTACAACGTGAATCACCGCCTGATCATCCCGCCGCGCCGGTTTGGCCATGGCCCCCACCGCTTCCCGCACCGCATCAATAACGTCGAGCATCAGGTCGCGATCGGTGTCTTCATCCACCAGCCCAAGGGCCGAAAGCTTAGGCGCGGTGGCAAGCTCGCCCCGCTCGTTTAGCACAACGGTAATCACCGCGGCCCCGGCAAAAATCACCCGGTGACGGCTGCGCATGGCGCCGCAATCCAGCGGCACCACCCGCTTGCCATCAATCGCCAGCTTGCCGTGAACCACCTCGCCCACGATCTCCGCCGGGCCGGGCGCCAGCCTTACCAGGGTGCCGTTCGAGGGAATCACGATCTCGCCAATACCGCACTCTCGCCCAACCTCAGCGTGCGCCATCTGGTGGCGCAACTCACCGTGCACGGGAACCAGGATCTTCGGCTTGACCCAACGAAGCATCTGCGACAACTCGTCGCGGGCCGGATGACCGGACACATGCACCGGCTCCTGATCGACCGTGACCAGCTCAATCCCCTGTCGCAACAGCCGATTCTGCACATGACCGATGGCACGCTCGTTGCCGGGAATCTCGCGGCTGGAGAAAATAACGGTGTCACCCCGTTCCATTACCACCTGGGGATGATCACCTGCCGCAATCCGGGCTAAAGCCGAGCGCGGTTCGCCCTGGCTGCCCGTGCAAATCATCACCACCTTGTCTTTGGGCAGATAGCCGATATCGTGCTCGGAAATAAAATCACGGCAATTGGCGAGATAGCCGCAGCTCTTGGCCGCCTCATGAATCCGCCACAACGACCGCCCCACCAGCGCCACCCGCCGGTCATGGGCCGCAGCAGCCAGGGCCACGCTCTCCAGCCGCGCGACATTGGTGGAAAAACACGTCACCGCCACCCGGCCCCGATACCGGCCGATCACCGCTTCCAGCCCCTCCCGGACCGAAACCTCGGTTCCCGATGACCCGGGCACCGTGGCGTTGGTGGAATCGCCAATCAGCGCCAGCACATTGTCATCGCCAAGGGCCGCGAGCGTCTCGGAGTCGGTAACCGGATGAACCACCGGGTCGGCGTCAAACTTCCAGTCGCCGGTGTGAACCACGGTTCCGGCCCCGGTGCGAATCACCAGCACCCGCGACTCCGGCACCGAGTGGGTCACCCCCACCATTTGAACATCAAACGGCCCGACCTTAAAGCGGCCGCCGCGTGGCACCTCGGTGATCTTGACCTTATTGGTCAGCGCCCGTTCATGCAGCTTGGCCCGCAGCACCGCCGCCGTGAAGGGCGCAGCGTAAATCGGACACTCCAATTCGGGCCACAAGTACTGCACCGCGCCCAAATGATCCTCGTGGGCATGGGTCAGCACCAAGCCCACCAGATCCTCCCGCCGCTCCCGTATGAAGTGCGGATCAGCGACCAGCACATCAATGCCGGGCATGGTCTCGTCGCCAAAAGCAATGCCGAGGTCAACCATCAGCCATTTACCGGCATGGCCATAAAGATTGAGATTCATGCCAATCTCGCCCGAACCACCGAGGGGCAAGAACATCAGAGCGTCGTTGGCGGGCCGATAAGGCATTGAAGACAAGCGGATCACTTCCTGTTGCGCTGGTGAATCAACACCAGCCCCCGCAACGTCAGCTCAATGTCGACATGATCGATCACTGGCGTGGCGCGGGCGAAAAGAACGGCAAGGCCGCCAGTACCGATCACCGGCATCGACGCCGCCGGATGGGCAGCCAAAAACTCAGAACGGATGCGACTAACCAACCCCTCGATCAGGCCGATATAGCCCCAAAAAATCCCCGATTGCATACAAACCACGGTGCTGGTGCCAATAACATTGGCCGGCTGAACAATTTCAACCCGAGGCAGCTTTGCCGCGGCCCGATCCAGTGCCTCAAGGGAAAGATTGATCCCGGGCGCGATCACGCCGCCACAATAATTCCCGGCGGCGTTGACCACATCAAACGTGGTCGCGGTGCCGAAATCGACCACGATCAACGGCGTTTTATAAGCGGCGGCGGCGGCAAGAGCGTTAACCAGGCGGTCGGCCCCAACCTCTTCGGGCCGGGGCACCTCTGCTCGGGCGCCAAGATTGACCCGCGGATCGCCAACAATCAACGGCTCACAACCAAAATGATCTTTGCACAGCCGTTTAAGATTAAACGTTGCACCAGGGACAACACTTGCCAGCACAGCATCGCTGATCTGGCGCGGATGGAGACCGCGCAACGTGAGCAACTGGATCAGCCACACCGCGTATTCATCGGCGGTGCGCTTGGCGTCGGTGGCGCATCGCCACAGCCCACGCTGAGCCTCGCCGTCGTAGACAGCGAAAACGACATTCGTATTGCCAGCATCTATCGTTAACAGCATGGGTGATCAGGATGAAAAAGATGGAACAGGGACGCCGCCAAAAAACACATCGCCGGCCGCAATGCTGCGCACCGACCACTCGCCGCCTGAGGCCAGCAGCAAAGCACCGTCGCCGTCAAGGCCAACGAAAGTGCCCCAAAGTGTCTCCCGGTGCAAGCGTACCGTCACCGGACCGCCAAGCCCCGCCGCGCGCGCCAGCCATGCCTCCCGCACCACCGCCAACCCCTCAACCGCCCACCGCCGATACCAATAGCCAAAGCGCGCCAAAAAGCGCGCCAGCACCCCAGCAACGGCCAAATCCTCGGCCCCCTCATGGGCGAGCGAGGTGGCAGGAAACTCGGTGCCCTCGGGCGCGCCCGCAACATTGATCCCGACCCCAACCACCAGCGAGGCGACCAGACCAGCACCCCCGGCGCCGGGGGCCATATCCGACTCCAGCAAAATCCCGGCGATCTTGCGGCCACCAACCAGCACATCGTTCGGCCACTTCACCTCAACCGCCGCCCGGCCGCCAAGCGCAGCCTCACCCTCAACCGCCACCCGGCCGCCAAGCGCGGCCTCACCCTCAACCGCCACCCGGCCGCCAAGCGCGGCCTCCACCGCATCCGCTACCGCGAGCGCCGTCACCAGCGAGACTTGCGCCGCCCGAGCCGGGGAACAGCCGGGACGCACGATCACCGAGCAAAAAAGATTGCCCTCGTCAGAAACCCAGGCCCGTCCCCGACGACCGCGCCCGGCTTGCTGCTGCCGCGCCCAAATCACGGTGCCGGCATCCGCTCCGGCGCCCACCTGACGCCGCGCCTCCTCATTGGTGCTGTCTAGGCTCTCAAACGACAGAACCCGGAAGCTCAACACCCCGCCGCAGCCATCGCTCATCCGGCGAAAAGGGCGGCGGCGGCGGAGGTG
>CAIZDL010000249.1 GCA_903931735.1 uncultured Rhodospirillales bacterium | reverse complement strand
GGCCGAAGGCTCCAGGAAAAAGTCGAACGGGTTGATCACCGACATATCGGCAACCAAATCGACCGTAACCCGGAACAACCGGGTGCGCTCAGGAAAGACCAGCCGGGCCAGCCAATTCCCTTGCGGATCGAGCTGCCAGTTTAAAAAATGCCCCGCCGGCTCAACCTTCAAGGAGTACGACAGAATCGGGGTGCGCGAATGCGGGGCCGGGCGCAACCTGACAATCTGCGGCGACAACATCACCAGCCGGTCGTAGTGATATTCGGTGGTGTGAGTAAGGCAAATCTGGATGCTCATGACTCGACCTTCATATCCATGGGCGGGATGTCTTCGAAAGCCCGGCGCAGCGCCTCCCCCCAAAGCCGGCGTATTTCAAGAAGATAGGGGTGCTGCTCGGTAAAACGACGCTGATCGGTAACGCAAAAACTGTCCTTACGATAGCAAATCATATCGATCGGCGGACCGACCGATAAATTCGAGCGCATCGTCGAATCAAATGAAATCAAAGTCAGTTTTGCGGCATCACTAAAACTCATCGACCGAACCAACAAGCGATCGAACACCGGCTTGCCATATTTGATCTCACCGATTTGGAACATATGAGTATCGGAGTGCGCTTCAATGAAATTTCCAGCGGCATAAATCATAAAAAGGCGCGGCTCCTCGCCTTTTATTTGGCCACCAAGAATGAGCGTCGCGTTAAAATCAACGTTATGATTGCGCATGTGGGCGGCATCGATGCGGTGAACATCGCGCAATGCCTCGCCCGCCAATCGGGCCACCTGATACATCGTTGGCGCTTTAAGAATGCTGTGGGCCTTCTTGCCGAGGGTACCTTCCGCAAGGTTCGACAACGTTGCCTGCGTGACGGCCAAGTTGCCCGCAGACAAAAACACCAAAACCCGCTCGCCCGGACACTCAAAGACCCGCATCTTGCGATAAGTCAGGATACTATCGACACCGCCCGTGGTCCGACAATCCGACGCAAAAACTAGGCCCTCATCCAGCAGGAGACCGACGCCGTAGGTCATAGGCTTTCCTTTTTCAAAGGGTGACCCACAACCCAAAGCAACCCCCGTGCCAGCGCCAATTGAGCGCTCAGGCTGGGAATTGCTGCGGCATTAGCCTCCGGTTTGCCTGTTCTGAAGGCACCCGGAGGCTAATGCCTGTAATTTATGCAGTATGACGAAGGGAATTGTGCAACACGCGGCGGCGGGGGTTAGCTCCCCGACGGGTCCAATCGCCGCCGCAAATTGGACAAGGGCTGCTCGGCGCTCAATGCCGCTTGATAGGCAACGCTGATCTCACTCAGCGCATGGCGCCAACTCGCCAAGTTGGCCCCCTCGCCCACAACCACGGTGTTGAACCCGGTGCGGACAAGAAACTGATACTGGTCGGGAAGGACATGGCCGCTGGCGCGAATTTCACCAGTAAACCCATGATGCTCCCGCAGCTCCCGCGCCGTTGAGAACGGGCGGCCATCGCGAAACACCGGAAAGTCGAGCACAACCAGCGTAAACCGGTCAAGATCGGCGGCAATTTCAGCGGCAAGCTGGCTACTCTTCAACCGGATACCCAACGCCGTGTTCCGGGCCGACAGCGCGGCCCGGTCACGCCGCCAGCGGTCCAGGCTTACAATGACCGCCCCCTCGGGCACGGCGGCGGCATCATCGTCACCAACCACAACCCAAGCGTCTTCGGCGACCGCGCCGTCTTTAAGCAGCAGTGCCATAAGCCTTCTCCCGGAATGCCTTAACGCCCAGCCGGGCGACGGTATCGACAAAACGTTCGCCAGGGGCGCGCAACTCGAGGTAGGCGTCAACCAGCCTCCCGATCTTGGCCACCACCTCATCATAGCCAACAGCGGGGCCAACCACGGCGCCCAGAACGGCATCGTCGGCGGCTGACCCACCAACGGTGATCTGGTATGTTTCGACCCCGTGCTTATCCACCCCAAGCACACCAATATGCCCCACATGGTGGTGGCCACACGCATTGATGCAGCCGCTCATCTTGATCTTTAACTCGCCGATCAGGTGTTGTTGCTCAGGGTCGGCGAAGCGCGCCGATATCTGCTGAGCAAGCGAGATCGAACGAGCACTGGCGAGCGCGCAATAATCGAGACCCGGACAGGCGATGATATCGCCGATCAGCCCGGCATTGGCGGTGTCCAACCCATGCTTGCCCAACTCCTGCCAAAGAGCGCGCAAATCATCACGCCGAACGTGGGCCAGAACCAGATTTTGTTCATGGGTGACCCGGAGTTCACCAAAACTGAACCGCTCGGCAAGGTCTGCCACCGCGTCCATCTGGTCCGAGGTGGCGTCGCCAGGAATGCCGCCCGGCGGTTTCAGCGAAATCGTCACCGCAGCATAGCCGGCCTGCCGGTGAGCAACGGTGTTGATCTCGGCCCAGCGCGCAAAGACGGCATCGCGCGCCAAAGCGGCCTCAAAAGCCGGGGACTTCGCTGGCAAGTCTTCAAACGGGGGCGAGGCGAAATGAGCGCGGATACTCTCCACAATCTCGGGATCGAGGCGATATTTCGGCCCCCGAATGCGCTCGAATTCGGCGTCGATCTGCTCGCGCAGCGCATCGATCCCCACCTCGTGGACCAATATTTTGATGCGCGCCTTATAGATATTATCCCGCCGGCCATACTGGTTATAGATGCGCAAAATCGCTTCAAGGTAGGCTAAGAGATCCGCCTGGGGCAATTCAGCCCGAAGACTTTTTGCCAAAAACGGCGAGCGGCCAAGCCCACCGCCGACAAAAATATCAAAGCCAACCGCCCCCTGCCCCAGCGCGCGCGCGCGGATTCCAACATCGTGAATGGCGATGGCGGCGCGGTCGGTGGTGGCGCCGGTGATCGCAATTTTGAATTTACGCGGCAGGAAGGTGAATTCCGGATGCAGCGTCGACCACTGCCGGATGATTTCGGCATAAACGCGCGGATCGACCACCTCGTCGGCGGCGGCCCCCGCGAACTGATCGGTGGTGACGTTGCGGATACAGTTACCGCTGGTCTGTATGGCGTGCATATCGACCTTGGCCAGGTCGTTGAGAATCGCCGGCACGTCCACCAGCTTGATCCAGTTGAACTGAAGGTTCTGCCGGGTGGTGAAATGGCCATACCCGCGATCATACTGGCGCCCGATCGACGCGAGCTGCCGCAACTGGGCCGAACTCAGCACCCCATAGGGCACGGCAACCCGCAACATATAGGCGTGCAACTGGAGATAGAGCCCATTCATCAGGCGAATCGGTCGAAACTCCGCCTCGCTCAACTCCCCCGCGATGCGCCGCTCGACCTGACGACGAAACTGTTCAACCCGCTCGGTAAGAAAGCGCCGGTCGATTTCGTCATACTGATAGTGACCGGCTTGCAGATGGCTCATCAACCAAAACTCCAGCAAAAAATCACCAATGAAGCGTCACTGCCGCCGGCCCGCTTGAACCCCAAGGTCGGCGCGGACACTGGGGCCAAGGCTACGAATGCGCTCGCGCGGGCGGACAGCCCGGGGCGCCCCGTTTTCCAACGTGACATCGATCAGGGAGGGGTCAACCACCACCCCGGTCGCGGCCGAAGCCTTGGCGCGCTCCAACGCCGCCTCGGCGGTGGCGCCTTCAAAAACCGATGCCACGGCGATGTGATGCTGCCATTGATCGTCGGCCGCAAGCCAAACCACAGCGCCACTATCAAGCCGGTTGGCGCTTACCACCTTCAATCCGTCTGCCGGCCGTGCCATGCTATCCACCTCTCGCCGCCATCCTCTGCGGAAGCGTGATTTAAGCTACATAGAACGATGCGGACAAGGCGAATCTTGGCACAGCCATGGCTTTTGCTTTTCCAACAGCACGCCTGACCGAATGGAGCACCGATGCCGCCCCAGCGAAGCCTCCTCCCTGCACTGCTGAGCGCCGAACGCCAGGGCCGCGTGACCTTCCTCGCCCGAGGTCCCGATGAGGCCCGCTATTGGTCGGTTTTGATACTGAACCAGGGCGGGCTGAGAGGGTGGGTTGCAAAGACCACCCACTATGTCATTGAAGAACCGCTGGAAAGTTGGATCGATCCGCCAACCACCGACCGCTGGCGCCGGACATGGGGCGATGGCCGCGGCTCGCTGCCAACCCCGGCCGTTTTTGTCGAAGCCAGCGGGTTTGGCGATTGGCTGCTGATTTCTGCCTCCGAAACCGCCGATATTCTCGGTCGCCGCTGCCTCCACATCGCGCTGGCGGCGAGCCTCCCCGAGGGCCGTTGGCTGGCTGTGCCCCCAATCGGGTATATCAGCCATGATGGCACCCCGGCCCTCGATCCGTTATTCGCGGAACGCAAAATCATCACACACCTGAGCGAAGCCGTTCACGCCCTGGCCGCCCTCGCAGACAGGCTCGCGGCAAACACACTAACGCTCTCATATTTATGGGACAAAGTTGACCTGCCGGTGCTAAAGGCTGGCCCCGGTCAATCACTCGTCAACGAATGGTATTCGGTAACCAGATAGAGGGACCTCACGGACCAGGGCCAAACTTTCGTTGCTGCGATGCAAAAAGAGCCTGTTGTCGTCGGCGACCGACGGCGCCAACTTGTGATCAGCGTATGAATGATCATTTTTAGTTAAGATAAATGACCATTTTTAGGTAAGATCAGTGAGGCTGAGTCCCAAGCCGACCCCCTCAAGGCCAATGCCCCCCGGGGGAGGGCCGGCGTCCGCGACGGAGGCGGCGATGTGGTGGGAAACCAAGATTCAGGTGGGCAAAATGCCCTGTCGGAGCGATCTGGTCGCCGTGGTGGCGTGCCACGAAAACCTCAGTCCCTCCAGCGCTCACCGTAAGGTGACGACATTGCTGGAAGAACGCTGGGGGCCGCCAGCAATCCGCCAGATGATTCAAGACGAAATCGACCATGCCGCCGTTACTGGCCGGTGGCCGAACGTCGACGGTCTGATCGATACCTACCAATGGTGCTGCGAAAACCTCCCCGTAGGCGACGACCGCCGCCTCCAGCCCCGAACCCACTAAAACCCCGCCCCGCTTGCGACGCCCCCCCCAGTGGGGAGGGGATGGGACAAAGGCTCAGATCAGAGACAGCGCTTCGTCCACCAACCGGGCCATTTCCTCGGGGTCGTGCATAATCAGCGTTAGCAGCACACGCTCGGCGCGGGTCGGCTTGGTGCCTGCTTCCCAGCGCACGACATCCTCCGTGGCGATACCAAAGCAGCGCGCGAACTCCGCCTGTGTCATACCGAGGCGGCGGCGCACCCGCGCGACCTGCTTGGGCCGGCACGAGTTGCGAATGCCACGCTCGACGTCTGCCTCCTCCTCGTCGCCCCCTCGAACGCGGCTGGCGGACTTGCCGGCGGGACGGCAGCGCGCCGGCTCCTCCGGTTCGGGCTCGCGAACGGTCCGTGCTGCGAGCGACGTACGCAGCCGGCGAATGCGCTCGGCGATCCGCCCGCCACCACGGCCGACAGGAATGCCATCGTCGACCACATCCCCGTAATCGTCCGCCTCATCCATCGCCCCGACACGTACAGCCGCCCGGCCATGCCGACGCCCTGGCTCAGCGTAGTGGGGCTCAGCGTAGTGGGGCTCAGCATATTGGGGTTCGGCGTAGTGGGGTTCAGCATAACGAGGTTCAGCGTAACGGGGCGGTTCGGCGTAGCGGGGAGCGGCGTATTGGGGCTCGGCATACCGAGGTTCAGCGTAACGGGATTCGGCATATATCGGCGGCGCACTCGGTGGCACTGGCGGGGGTGCACTCCCGACCAAGCCCTCAGCCCGCGTCTGACCGCCGACAGCGACTCCAGACGGAGCGGGTGCTGGCTCAACGACTGGGGGCGACGGCGCTACCGGCGCCGGCCGTTCCTGACTAACCTCAGTACGACGCTTGACATACCGATGATCGGGATAGTCGTCAACCTCGTCCGGTAAATAAAAAGCCCCGCTTTCCTCGCTGCTTGTGGAGCGTTGACGAGGAGAAGCGCGGTCCAGCGCCGGACCATTGCGCACCGGAGACGGTACGGTGATCTTCGCCAGTCTGGTCAGGGCTCCGGAAACGCCTTTCGCCATTGGTATTCGCCTTCTATCTTCCGTTTTCACGCGCCACGAATCGCACCCTGCGGACCTGTTACGACTAGCCGGGAAACCGACACATACAGGGCTGTATGCGTGCAGCCGAAACCCTTTCATCCGCAATTGGGGAGTATACCTCAAATGGCGTGCTCCGCAACGTCGATACGCCAAATCTTCCAATCACCCCGTCAAAAAAGGCTTGTGACCCACTTTGGTGGACACGTACAGGCAAACTTTGTGGTGACCGACCAGCACGAGCCTTGTTCGACAGGGCCAAAGGGGCTAAGAATTGTCGCGACGACACCCCGCCCCCACCGGTCCGGGACCGGAATCCGGCCGACTCCGTGCCGACTCCGGACTTCGACACGGGAGGGAACACCAGCCGGTCGTTTGCCCGAGCCTGTGGACATCATGCCGCCATTTTCTCTGTTGTCTCGCTATTTCGGGCGCCAATTCCTGTCGTGGTTCTGCGTGCTTTTGACGATTCTGTTGATGATCGTGCTGGTCATCGACACCGTTGAGCTGCTGCGCCGCGCTGCGGGAAAGCCCGAAGTTACAGTTGCCCTGGTGCTGCGCATGGCGCTGTTCAAGCTGCCCGGCGTCGGCCAGCAAATGGTGCCTTTCGTGGTGCTGTTCAGCTCCATGTTTACTTTTTGGCGCTTTACCCGCAGCAACGAGCTGGTGGTGGCGCGATCGGCCGGCGTTTCGGTGTGGCAGTTCATGGCCCCGGTGCTGTTTTCAACCTTTATGATCGGTGTGCTCAAGGTCACGGTTGTCAATCCGCTCAGCTCAACGTTGCTGGCCGAATACAACCGGATGGAGGACTTTCACCTCAAACGCCACAATAGCGCGTTCGACGTTTCCCATTCCGGGTTGTGGGTGCGCCAGGGGTCGGACGAAGACAAATATATGATCCACGCCGACAGCGTTGTGCCGGGCAGCGGCGAGTTGCGGCGGGTCATGGTGTTCCGCTTTGCCGAACACGACCGCTATGTCTCGCGCCTCGATTCCGCGTCGGCGCGATTGGTGCCGGGAAACTGGGTGATAACCGACGGCCTGTTGCGCGAACCCAATCGTCCGGAACGACAGGTTTCCCAGACAACAATTCCGACCGAGTTGACATTAGAACGGATTGAGGAAAATTTTGCGCCCCCAGAGACAATTTCATTTTGGTCGCTCCGGCAATTTATCACAATAATGGAAACAACCGGATTTTCGGCAATTCGGCATCGACTATACTATCAGTCCCTTTTGTCACAGCCATTTCTTTATTGTGCAATGGTGCTGCTGGCCGCAACCTTCTCGTTGCGACAGACCCGGCGCGGCGGTGCGCTGTGGATGGTTTCAGGGGGCCTCCTGACCGGATTTTCACTTTTCATTGCCACCGACGTGACCCTAACCCTCGGAATTTCCGAGGCCATTCCGGTGGCGCTCGCGGCCTGGGCTCCGGCCTTCATCTCGCTGCTGCTCGGGATCACCGCCCTGCTTTATCTCGAAGACGGGTGAATCGGAACGCGGGCCACGGAACGGCTCGATTGCAGCGGCGAAATCGGTATACTTGATAACGAGGGTGGCGGCGCGCGCACCCCGAAGCAACGGCGTTGGAGCGGAACTGACCCATGACGATGACGAAAACCGTTCGCCTCCTCTTGATAGGCGCCGCGCTGGCCTCGGCCGTCACCACCCTCGCGCCGGGTACGGCATCGGCCCGCGACAGGGCTGCGCCCGGCTCCAACCCAAGCGTTCCCCTTGAACGAATCGCCGCCGTGGTCAACGATGACGCGATCTCCTTCACCGATACCGAGGCCCGGTTCCGTCTGGCGCTGGTTTCATCCAATCTGCCCGACACCCCCGAGGTTCGCCAACGGCTGATGCCCCAGGTGTTGCGCTCGCTGATCGAAGAGCGACTCCAGCTTCAGGAGGCAAAGCGCCTCAACATTTCCGCCCCAGACCAGGAAGTAAAAGACGCCCTCGCCAAAATCGCCGAACAAAATCGGATGCAGCGGGCCGAGTTCGATAATTTTTTAAACGCGCACAACGTGCCGATCAGCACCCTTATGGCGCAGGTTCGGTCCGGCCTTGCCTGGAACAAGCTGGTCCAGCGCAAACTGCGACCGCAGGTTTTCGTCAGCGATGAAGAGATTGATGCCGTCCTCGAACGGGTCCGCGCCAACGCCGGCAAGCCGGAATATTTAACTGCTGAGATTTTTCTGGCCGTCGACACGCCAAGCCAGGATGACGACGTGCGCCGCACTGGCGAGCATCTGGTAGATCTCATGCGCCAGGGGGCGCCATTTTCTGCGGTTGCACGGCAATTTTCGCAGGCGGCCGGGGCCAATACCGGGGGCGATCTCGGCTGGATTCAAGCCGGCCAATTGGCGGATGACCTCAACAAGGCCCTGATGCAGTTACAACCAGGGCTGGTCAGCCCGCCGATCCGCAGTGCCTCGGGTTATCACATCTTAATGGTGCGCGACATGCGCACGATCAGCGCCGGTGATCCCAACGAAACGCAGGTCCATCTCATGCAGATGACCTTTCCACTTGGCAGCCCCGCCGAGCGCGCCGCCCAAATCAGCCGCGCACGCGACATTGCCAGCAAAATCAAAGGCTGCGATGCCTTTGACTCCGAGATCAAAGCAAATCGAAACGGCGCCGACATGGGCTCGCTCAAGGTGGGAGAGTTGCCACCCGATTTGGCCCGCTTGGTAAGCGCGCTCCCGATCGGGCAGCCGAGCCAGCCGCTTGGCAATGAGCGCCAGGCGATTGTGGTCATGGTCTGCGAGCGTAAAACCACCGACACCAGCCTGCCCAACCGCGATGCCGTTCACGCCAACCTGGGCAATGAGCGCATTGATCAATTGCAACGGCGCTATCTGTATGATCTGCGGCGGGCAGCGTATGTCGACATCCGGATGTGACGTGCCCCAAAGGCCGAACCATCGGGGATGCACCATGACTCATCCGGCCGTGCTCGCCCTGACCATGGGCGAGCCTGCTGGCATCGGCGGCGAACTGGCCCTGATGGCCTGGATGGCTCGCCATGCGCAAATGGTGCCACCCTTTTTGCTCATTGATGATGTGACCCGCCTGCGCACATTGGCACACCGCCTCGGGTTTAAGGTGCCAATCACCGAAATTTGCGACGCCGCCGACGCCGCCGCAGTCTTTAACACCGCGCTCCCGGTGCTGCCGATTTCGCTTCCGGTGCCCGTCGAGCCTGGGCATCCCGATCCCGCCAACGGCCAAGCGGTGCTGGCCAGCCTCGAGCGCGCCGTGGCCCTAACCGTCGAAGGCGGCACCTCGGCGGTGGTGACCAATCCAATTCATAAGGGCATCCTTTACCAAGCCGGATTTCGCTATCCTGGCCACACCGAATATCTCGGCGCGCTGCTCGGCGTACCAACGCCCGTGATGATGCTTGAGGGCGGTGGGTTGCGGGTGGTGCCGGTCACCTGTCATCTTTCGGTGCGCCAAGCCCTTGCCAGCCTGACCGCCAGCGCCATCATTCACTGGGGACGGGTTACCGCCAACGCGCTTACCCAGGATTTTGGCATCAAGACGCCTCGCCTCGCCGTTGCCGGCATCAACCCCCATGCCGGCGAAAACGGTGCCTTGGGCGATGAGGAAATAACGATCATCGCGCCGGCCATTGCCGTCCTTGCGGCGGATGGCATTGCGGTTACCGGCCCCCACCCGCCCGATACCTTGTTCCACGCGCAAGCCCGCCAGCGGTATGACGCAGCGCTCTGTATGCTCCATGATCAGGCGCTCATTCCCCTCAAAACCCTGGCATTCGAGACCGGCGTCAACATCACCCTCGGACTTCCCATTGTCCGCACTTCGCCCGATCACGGCACCGCCTTCGATCTCGCCGGCACCGGCAGCGCCAACCCCGCCAGCCTGATCGCGGCCCTTGGCACCGCCGCCCGGTTGGCCGCAACCCGCGCAGCGCAGGCCCCGCCATCATGACCAACGCCCCGCTCCGCGATATCATCCAGCGCTATGAGCTTGGCGCCCGCAAATCTCTCGGCCAGCATTTCCTGCTCGACCTCAACCTTACCGCGCGCATCGTTCGCGCTGCGGGGGATTTAACCGGCGTTACGGTGATCGAGATTGGCCCCGGCCCCGGCGGCCTCACCCGTGCGCTGCTCGATAGCCCCGCCCGGGAAGTGGTGGCCATCGAGCGCGACCATCGCTGTATCGCCGCCCTGGGCGAACTGCGGGACAATGGGGGCGGCCGGCTGCGGATCATCGAGGGGGATGCGATGGCGATCGACGTTACCGCCCTCACCCCCGCCCCTCGCGCCATCGTGGCAAACCTGCCTTATAATATATCCACCGCGCTCTTGGTCGGCTGGCTGGCGCGAATCGAGGCGTTTGACAGCCTGACTTTGATGTTCCAAAAGGAAGTGGCCGACCGGCTGGCCGCCAAGCCGGGAACCAAGGCATACGGGAGACTGTCCGTTGTCTGTCAGTGGCGTGCTGAAGTTCGACCTCAGTTTAACCTGCCCGCCCGCGCGTTCACCCCGCCGCCAAAGGTTATGTCCACGGTGGTCCGCCTGACACCCCGGCTTGATCCGCCGCCTGCGCCATGGGCGGCATTCGAGCGCGTCACCGCAGCGGCGTTCGGTCAACGCCGCAAAATGCTGCGCGCCAGCCTGCGAACTCTCGGCTGCGCCGAGCATCTCTTGGAAGTCACCGGTATCACCCCCACCGCCCGAGCCGAAGAAATCGATGTTGCCGGATTCGCGGCACTTGCCCGCGCGCTGGCGGATGCGGAGTCCGGGAGCGCCGCCAGCATCAATACCAAGCCGGTTGACGCATGATTCCTTTCGCGCCGCATTCCCGGACGTGGTAATCACAACAACAGCATGACGGTACGAAAGAGGACTGAGGCATGGCCCGATATCTGGTAACCGGCGGATGCGGTTTCATCGGTTCGCATCTGGTCGAACGGTTGCTCGCGGATGGCCACGAAGTCACCGTGCTCGACGATCTTTCCAGCGGCAAGTCCGAGAATTTGCCCGACGCGGCGGCGCTGATTTATGGCGACGTTGCCGACCCGCTCGCGGTGGCCGAGGCAATGTCGGGCCAGGATGGCTGTTTCCATCTTGCGGCAATCGCCTCGGTGGAACGCTCGCGCGATGATTGGGCGCGCACCCATCAAGTCAATCTCGGCGGCACTATCAATGTGTTCGACGCGGCCCGGCGGGCCGACCCGCCTATTCCGGTGGTCTATGCCTCGTCAGCCGCCCTTTATGGCGACAACCCGGCAGTGCCGTTATCGGAAAGCGCCGAGCCCCGGCCGCTGACCGCCTACTGCGTCGACAAGTTGGCCTGCGAACATTATGCCCGCGTGGCAGACCGCGTTCACGGCGTGCCGGTTGTCGGCTTTCGCCTCTTTAATGTTTATGGCCCGCGCCAGAGCCCGATATCGCCCTATTCCGGGGTAATATCGCTCTTTATGTCGCGGATATCGCGAGGCGAGCCGGTCACGGTGTTTGGCGACGGGGAATTGGTCCGGGATTTTGTTTATATCGGCGACGTTATTCAATACCTCACCGCCGCCATGACCCAACCGCTCCCCGGCGCGCAGGTCTTTAACGTTTGCACCGGCACCGCGACCTCGCTCAAACAGCTCGCCCGGCTGGTGGGAGAGTTGATGGAAAAAGATACCGGCCTGCAATCCACCCCGCCGGCACCGGAACGCGATATTCGGGTCTCCGTTGGCGACCCGCGCCGACTGATGGCGGAATTTGGATTCGCCTGCGACACCAGCCTGCGCGACGGCCTGCGCAAAACTCTAAAGTGGTATACCGCCTCCCAACCATAAGGGGCTGCCCGCTGCCTCGCAGCCCCCACCGGCTTTTTACCCGAACCGGTCAGCTTCTCCCGAACGAGTCGACGACCCGGCCGCGAACCCGCCGGTCCGGCGACGCGATCAGAACCGTGCCGCCCAGCGCCCCGCCGACCAAACACAAATCGGCAAGCGGACGGGTCAGGCTTTCCTTGGCGATCCAAAGACGGCGATCGGCCATCTCACCCAATTGACGGATACGGCTGCCTTCCGGCGGTTCGTTCCTGAGGCTGCTATCGCTGAATGGCTCGATCATGGGTTGGTTCGCTCCCCGTCAACATTTGACGAGCCCACCATAATGCCGCAGAATCAAACAGTTCAAGGGCGATGATAAGCCAAAAACTTACGACTCTTGCCTAACATCGCTGCCATATCAAGGACTTCACGACAGAACCGACGCCACGACTCGCGAGTCGCAGCAAGATTGTCGTTTGACTGTGCCTGAAAAAGCACAGCTTTCCCATCGCGGCACTCCGGCCTCCCCCTTACTTATCAAGCTGGTATCGCCCACAGTTCACGCCCTGGGCGCATTCCCTGGCACGCACCGCCCCGTCTGTTATAATAGCGCGCCTCCCCCATAACCTCCAAAATACCATGTCCCGATTTGACGCAATATTCACCGATCACCTTGAAGCGCTGGGCGCCCGGCAAATGCTGCGCGTCTTGCGGCCGGTGCGCCCCGGCACCACCGGTCGCTGTCAACGCGACGGGCGCGATTTGCTCAATGTTTCATCCAACGATTACCTGGGGCTATCGCGGCACCCTCTGGTGATCGCGCGGTCTGCTGAATGGCTGGAACGGTGGGGTGCCGGGGCCACCGCATCGCGGCTGGTTTGTGGAAGCTTTGAGTGTCACCAACAGGTTGAGGCCAAACTCGCCCGGTTCAAGGGCACTGAAGCCGCGTTGATTTTTGCTTCAGGCTGGCAGGCCAACGCCTCACTGCTGCCGGCCCTGTTCGATGCAGAAGTGCTGGGGGCTGAGCCGATTGTGTTCACAGACCGGCTGATTCACGCCAGTATGCACCATGGCTGTCAGGCAGCGGGAATTCGGCAGGCGCGCTTTCGTCATAACGATATCAATCACTTGGGAAGCCTTCTTACCAGTAGTGCCCATCGCCCTGGCCGGCGCTTCATTATCACCGAGAGCGTGTTCAGCATGGATGGTGACCGGGCGGATCTGGTGGCCCTCGCCGATCTCGCCCAGCGGCACGACGCCTTTCTTTATGTGGACGAGGCCCACGCCACCGGGGTGTTGGGGCCGCTTGGCGCCGGGCTTTCTGGCGAGGTGCCAGGACGGATCGATTTGATTATGGGGACGTTTGGCAAGGCGCTTGGCAGTTTCGGCGCCTATATCGCGGGCTCCCGGGTGTTATGCGAAATGCTGATCAACCGCTGCTCTGGTTTCGTCTATGCTACGGCATTGCCGCCCGCGATGCTGGGGGCGATTGACGCTGCCCTCGATCTGGTGCCAACCATGGAAACTCCGCGCAGCCATCTCCAGACCCAGGCCCAAAGGCTGCGCACCGCCCTTGGCGCCGCCGGGATCGACACTGCGGCCTCCAGCACCCAAATCGTGCCGGCGCTGGTGGGAGACGACGACGCCGCGCTCAAAGCCAGCCGGGCGCTTGAGGCGGCGGGAATTCTTGGCGTCGCGATCCGCCCCCCCACCGTGCCCGCCGGGAGCGCCCGTATCCGGTTTGCGCTCAGTGCCACCCACAGCGCCGCCGACATCGATGAATTGATTGCCACCGCGATCCCGATTCTTCGTCCCGCCGGCCAAGGAGCGATACCATGACCACGATCCGACCCCGGCTGGTTTTGGTCCATGGCTGGGGCTTTGAGCCCGGCATCTGGCAGGGGTTGCGCGGTGCCTTGGCCGAGTTCGAGTCAAGCACCATCGATTTGGGGTATTACGGCCCCCCGTGCGGCCCGGCCTTTCCGCCGGATCGACCGGTGGTGGTGGTGGGCCACTCGCTCGGTGTACTCTGGCTGCTCAAAACCCGGCCGTTTCCCTGGCAAGCGCTGGTTTCGATCAACGGGTTCCCCCGCTTCGTTGAAGGCGAGGGCTATGAGCCCGCCGTGCGTATGCGCGTCATAGACCGCATGATTCGCCGCCTTGCCGCCGATCCGGCTGGCGTGGTCGAAGAATTCCGCCATCGCTGCGGCGCCACCGGCCCACTCCCCGATGGCCCGGTGCCCGACGCCTTGCTCCAGGGCCTCACCTGGCTGCGGGACTGGGATGCCCGGCAAGAGGAAGGCAGCCCCAATCAAGAGCCGATCCTCGCCCTTTCCGGCGGGGTGGATCCGATTTTACCGGCCGGAATGGATGAGCATTGCTTTTCCAACTTTGGCGATGTGCAACGAATTCGCCACGATAAAGGCGGGCATCTGCTGCCGGTCACCAATCCTGAATGGTGCGCCCAGCAGGTCCGCGCCTTCCTCACGGAGCTGGCATAGGCTCATGATCGCCACACCGTCAGGCCGGGCGCATAAAGCGACGGTCGCCGCAGCATTTGGCGCCGCCGCCGCCACTTACGATGCTGCGGCCGATCTCCAGCGCCGAGTGGCCACGCGCCTTGCCGACCACATCGCCGCCCGGCCCTTACCCGGCCAGCCGCGCGTGCTGGAAATTGGGTGTGGCACCGGCTTTCTCTCCCGTGCTCTTACCCCGCGCCTGCCCGGGGCCCACTGGGTGATCACCGACATCGCCCTGCCGATGGTGTGGGAATGCCGACGCAATTTTTCCGGCGATGCCGCCTTTTTGGTCATGGATGGTGAACGCCCCTGCCTTGCCGGCGGCTTCGACCTGATCTGCACCAGCCTCGCCATGCAATGGTTTCACGACATTGGCGCGGCGCTAGCCCGCTGGGCGCACCTGCTCACCCCCGGCGGCCAGATCGCCTTTGCAACCCTTGCCAGCGGAACTTTTGCCAAATGGCGAGAAGCGCATCTGGCCCACGGCCTCAGCGCGGGGGTACAGCTTTACCCCAGCCCCGAACAGCTCAAAAGTTTTTTGCCGGCCGGCGGCACGGGCACGATCATGGTTGAGCCGGTCCAGTGCAGCTATCCCGATGGCCGTACGTTTCTGTCCACGCTCCGGCAAATTGGCGCCCATGTGCCGGTGGCCGGTCACCAACCGTTGCCCCCCGGTCAGTTGCGCCGGATTTTGCGCGGTTTTGAGCCCCCCGAGGGGTTAACCGAGACATACGAAACCGCATACGGCTTTTTTACCCGCGAGACCGCACCATGACAAAGCGAGGCGTGTTCGTCACCGGCACCGATACCGGCGTTGGCAAAACCTTTGTCGCCGCCTGCCTCGCGCAGGCCTGGGGCTGCGACTATTGGAAACCGGTTCAAACCGGCCTTGGCGATGAACCCGAAGGCGACAGCGAAACCATCGCCCGCCTTGCCGCCGGACCTCGGGGCACGCTGTACGCCCCGCGCTTTTCGCTCCAAGCGTCGCTGTCGCCCGCCGCCGCCGCCGCCCTCGAGGGTGTACGCATCGCCATGTATGACTTTGGCATACCCGAGGCAGACGGGGCGGAAACAAACGAACGACCACTCATCGTTGAAGGCGCAGGCGGCGTGCTGGTGCCGCTGACCTGCGATCACCTGATGATCGACCTGATCGCCCAGCTTAAATTGGCGGTGGTCGTGGTGGCGCGCAGCACCCTTGGCACCATCAATCACACGCTATTGACCCTGGAGGCGCTGCGGGCGCGCCGCCTGCCGGTTGCGGGGGTTATTCTTAACGGGCCGCCCAACAGCGGCAACCGCACGGCCATCGAGCGGTTTGGCAAGGTGCGGGTGATCGCCGAGTTGCCCCGGCTGGAAACCGCGCCCGATGCCGCCGCAATCGCTGCCCTCGCCGCCACGCATATTCCATCTCTGGAATGGGTCCTCTCATGAGCCCGGACCTAACGCAGCCGCTCACCCAAGACGACTTGCTCGCTCTTGACCGGCGCCACATCTGGCACCCTTTCACTCAGGCTGAAACGGCACCGCCGGCACTGCTGGTGAGCCGCGCGAAGGGCGCGATACTCACGCTGGCCGACGGCAGAAACGTGGTCGACCTGATTTCATCGTGGTGGGTCACGCTGCATGGCCACGCCGAGCCCAGCATCGCCCGCGCCATTGCCGAGCAAGCCAATACGCTGGAACAGTTGATTTTCGCCGATTTCAGCCACGAGCCGGCGATTCGGCTGGCGGCGCGCCTTGCCGGGTTGCTGCCGGCAGGGTTGACCCGGGTGTTCTTTTCCGACGATGGCTCAACCGCCGTTGAAGTCGCACTAAAAATCGCCTGGCAATCGTGGCGCAACCGGGGAGAACCCCAGCGCACCAACGTGTTAGCCTTTGAAGGTGGCTATCACGGCGACACTCTTGGCGCCATGTCGGCCGGTCAAGGCTCGGGGTTTTACGAGCCGTTTCGAAGCTTGTTGGCTCCGGTCACGGTGCTGCCCTACCCCGCGACCTGGATCGGCGATGATGAGGTCGAGGCAAAAGAGGCGGCCAGCCTCTCCGCCCTCGACCGATGGCTGGAAACCCATGGCGCCGAAACCGCAGCCCTGATCGTCGAACCCTTGGTCCAGGGGGCTGGCGGAATGCGGATGTGCCGCCCTTCGTTCCTTGGTGCCGTCGCGAGCCGCCTCAAAGACGCTGGCATTTTGCTTATTTTCGACGAGGTGATGACCGGGTTCGGCCGCACCGGCAGCCTGTTCGCCTGCCAGCAAGCCGGTGTGACCCCCGATATCATTTGCCTCTCGAAGGGACTCACCGGCGGCTTTCTGCCCCTTTCAGCCACCATCTGCCGGGAGGAGCTTTACGAGGCGTTTCTTGCCGGCAGTTTCGATCGGGCCTTCGCCCACGGCCATTCCTTCACCGCCAACCCGCTGGGCTGCGCCGCCGCCCTGGCCTCGCTCGATCTGCTGGAAACACCCGAATGCGCCGCCCGCCGGGCTGCCATCGCCGCCCGCCACCACTCCTGGCTCGCCACCCTCGCGGGCCACCCCCGGCTGATCCACCCCCGCAGCCTTGGCACCATCGTTGCGGTGGATCTGGCCTGCGACAACGCCGGCTACACCTCTGCCGTGGCGCCGCGGCTGAAGCGCTTCTTTTTGGACCGCAACCTTCTGATCCGTCCCCTCGGCCCGGTGATCTACCTGCTGCCCCCCTATTGTATTGAGGATGAACTGCTGGATCTCGCCTATCAAGCGATTGGCGACGCCTGCCAAGCGGGCGCGGACTTTGCGGCGGTAGCCGATTGGACCTGACGCGGGCACGGGTTGCTGGTACAATCCGTTGTCTTGAAAAGGTGACGCCATGTCCTCCCACGCAGACAAGCTCGTGAGACAAGAGCCGACGCACGCGGCATTTTCGCTCGTCGCCATCAAGCTGGAGACGATGGACCAAAGGCAGCAGGCGGAGGCAGCCAATGTCCGGGCGGAGTTCGGCGAGTTGCGCGGGATGCTCCATAAAAGTCTCGAAGGTCAAGCTGTCCTGCACCAGAACGACATGGAGCTGAAACGGTGGCGAGACGAGATTTCGACCGGCAAATTTGCTTGAACGGCCCTTGGCTCCTCGCTGGTATAAGGCTCCTCGCTGGTATAATGTTTTCGGGTATGAAATTTTGGTCAGCGTTACGTGATCCCGATTAGGAACCTACGCCCATGAATCCTGAGAGGCGCGCTCTGCCCACCTGTGGGACACTAATGCGGTTTTGCTCGACGCTGCGCCCCACCACCGTCGGGCGAGGTGGCTGATGTCGGTCATTCCGCCCCGCCAAAGGCCGCTGCAACAGTTTTTTCGGTCCGGGCCGATGCCCTGCCCTTATCTGCCCGGGCGGGTCGAACGGAAGTTATTCACTCGGCTGGTTGCCCCTTTTGCCACCGAAGTCAACTCGATGCTGTCGCGGGCCGGCTTTCGGCGCAGCCACGATATCGTCTACCGACCGGTCTGCCCAACCTGCTCGGCCTGCGTGCCCGTGCGCATTCCGGTGGCGGATTTCGTTGCCGAACGCTCCATGCGCCGGGTGCTGAACCGCAATGCCGATCTGACCATGGTGGAAGTGCCGGCCCAGGCCACCGGCGAGCAATTCCGCCTGTTTTCCGCCTACCAAAGAAAGCGGCACGGCGACAGCGATATGGCCCGGATGACCATGGCCGATTTCGTTTCGATGATTGACGAGGGGCGACTGGAGACCAGCGTTTTTGAAATCCGCGATAGTGAAGACCATCTGGTCGGCTGCATCCTCACCGACCGGTTGGCCGATGGCTTTTCCGCCGTTTACAGCTTTTACGATCCGGCCCAGGAGCGGCGCAGCCTGGGGACCTACCTGATCCTCAAGCTGATCGAGCACTGTATGCTCTGCGAGCAACCATACGTTTACCTCGGCTATTGGATCGAGGGCAGCCGCAAAATGACCTACAAAGCGCGGTTCCGGCCGCTGGAACAACTGGGCCGCGATGGCTGGCAACGACTGCCCGAGCCGGCCTGATTGTTCCAATTACGACACTCCAGAGCGTTTCCGCCCTTGACTCCCGCTGAGGGGTGGCTATTCTGCGCCCTCGTCGCGCTGCCCGCTCTGGGCAGGCGGTTTTTTTATGCTGGATTGAAGACATGGCTAAAAGCAATACCGTTCTGATCCGACTGATCAGCACCGCTGACACCGGCTTCTTCTACGTGAAGAAAAAGAACCCGAAGAAGACCACCGAGAAGCTGAACTTCCGGAAGTATGATCCGGTCGCGCACAAGCACGTCGAGTTCAAAGAAGCCAAAATTAAGTAGTATCCGGGATAAAGGGCCTGCCCACATTTTGGTAGGATAGGCCACAGGAAACGGCATGGCGGTCATGGTCGCGCCAAAGGGTGAACCTCGCGAGCTACCACCGCTTGAGCCAGCGCAACGCCCCAGCCTTATCTCGGGGGTTCTTTATGAACGCCAAGAGACAGAGCGCGACGCCGCAGGCGTTATTAGCGCGTGCCTAGCCACGATTACCGGGCACCTTCGACACACCTGTGATTGGCCTGGTGCCGGTTGGAAAATCGGCGATGCCAACTGTTATACGGTGACGACCGCCGCCTGCGATGGTCTTGTCATCGTCATGACATTTTGCACCGAACCGGGAGAAGATGCGCACTGGCAAATTGCCGCCGGCCCGCCCGGCACAGTGCTGGATCGCACCCGGAGAGACCAGTTGACCCAGTTTGGCTTTGGGGCCGGCAGGGAAAGCGGGCGCTGGGATCGCGACATTCGAATTACCACTCACCGAGAAGCCGCAGCCGCCGCGACAGAGCTTCTGGCTCTGCTCTGCGACGTCTTCGGCTACCGAGGCCTAACCCCGCTCACCTTTACGCTGGCCCAGAACGAGCGAGCCGAAGCTGGCGCGCTGTATCGAACGCTCAGCGCGGAAGACGTGCGCAAACTGTTGCATGGCTGGGGGTATCGCGCCGAAATCGGGGCCACCAGCAGCGGCAACCCGGTGGTGCGCAGCGGCGCCAGCGGGTTTAAATTTCATATTCTGTTCGCATGGCCGTCGAAGGACGAGCATTTATTCGGCTGCCTCAATTTCGTGACCGTATTCGTCGGGCGGCCCAACCTTACCTTGTCAATCGTCAACGAAATCAGCAAAACCTCTCGCTTCAGCCGACTCTACCTCGACGAGGAAAACGACCTGATTTTGGAGCGGGATGTCGCATTGACCGGAGGTGTCTCCCTCGCCTACCTCCAGGAATGCCTGCTCGACTGGACCTTCATGATGGAGTCGACGACCAAGAAGCTCGATCGACTCGTTATCGCTCCCGAGGTTGTGCCAATCCTCGTTCACTGAGGTTGCCCGGCCGCGAATCCGAGCGACACTTTAGCGCCCCCTCCCTCCCCGTTCCGGCCCCCCCTGCGCCCCCACTGCGGCGGATTGTCGCGGAAACCACGGCCCTCTTTTTATTGCGAGCGAAAAGAGGAACAGTGGTGGACCATGGAGTTTATCGGCCAGTTGGTTCGACTCGAAGATTCGAGTGCGACCGCGCTTGGTTGTGCCCAGCACAGCGGCAGATAAAGGGCACTGAACGCCCCCACCTCCTCTTCCTGGGAATAGCTTTGTTGCGTCCGCAGGTTACCCTTGCTCCGCTAGATAAAACGCGATACCAACCGCCTCGACTGCGAGGGCGATCCGGGGCGATTTCATAGTCGCCAGCAGCAGACGAAATCGGCAAAAACATCACACCTGGGATACCGTTCCATGGCTCGCAATAAGATTGCGCTCGTCGGTGCCGGTCAGATCGGCGGCACGCTGGCTCTGTTGGCTGGCATCAAGGAACTTGGGGACATTGTCCTCTTTGACATTGCCGAGGGGATGCCCGCCGGCAAGGCGCTCGACCTCGCGCAGACCGCGCCGGTCGAGGGTTTTGACGCCAACCTCACTGGCGGCAATGATTATTCGATCATCGCCGGCGCCGATGTGGTGATCGTCACCGCTGGCGTGCCGCGCAAGCCCGGCATGAGTCGCGATGACCTGATCGGCATCAACAACGGGGTCATGATCACCGTTGGCGAAGCCATCAAGAAGTACGCGCCCAACGCTTTCGTGATCGTTATCACCAACCCGCTCGACGTTATGGTGTGGGTGTTGCAGCAGGCTTCCGGCCTGCCCGCCAACAAGGTGGTCGGCATGGCCGGCGTGCTGGATAGCGCCCGGTTCCGCCACTTCCTGGCCGATGAATTCAAGATTTCGGTGGAAGACGTGAACGCCTACGTCCTCGGCGGCCATGGCGATACCATGGTGCCATTGGTGCGTCACTCGACGGTTGCCGGCATCCCGCTGACCGAAGCTGTGAAAATGGGCTGGACCACTCAGGAGCGACTCGACGCCATCGTTCAGCGCACCCGTGACGGCGGCGCCGAGATCGTTAAGCTGCTCAAGACCGGTTCGGCCTTCTATGCGCCGGCAGCGTCGGCGATCCAGATGGCCGAAAGCTACCTTAAAGACAAGAAGCGCGTTCTGCCCGCCGCGGCGAACCTCAATGGCGAATACGGCCTCAAAGACATTTATGTCGGGGTTCCGGTCGTTATTGGTGCCGGCGGCGTTGAGCGCATCATTGAATACACCCTCAACGACGCAGAAAAGTTGGAGTTTGACAACTCGGTGGGCGCCGTCCGCACACTGGTTGAAGTGGTCAAAAAGCTCCAGAGCGAAAAGAAGGCCTGATACGGTGAGCGGGGGTGGCTTCAACCACCTCCGCTTTATCGGTCCGGCAACCGATCTCTGTCGTGACGTGCCTCAAGTCCTGGCCCAATCCTTTCACCACAAAAGACGGTCACCATGAATATTCATGAATATCAGGCCAAAAGCCTGCTGAAGAAATACGGTGTCGCGGTTCCCCGCGGCGGCGTCGCCTATACCCCCCAGGAGGCTGAGGGCGTAGCGCGCGAACTTGGCGGCCCGGTGTGGGTTGTCAAGTCGCAGATCCATGCCGGTGGCCGTGGCGCCGGTAAGTTCAAGGACAATCCGGCCGGCAAGGGCGGCGTTCGCGTTGTCAAGTCGATCGAGCAGGTTGGCCGCGATACCCTCGAAATGCTTGGCCACGTTCTGATCACCAAGCAGACCGGCCCCGAGGGCAAGGAAGTCAAGCGCGTTTATATCGAAGAAGGCTGCGATATTAAGCGCGAGCTTTACCTCAGCATGTTGGTCGATCGCGGCTCTTCGCAAGTCATGATCATCGCCTCGACCGAAGGCGGCATGGCGATTGAAGACGTGGCGGCAGCCACCCCTGAGAAGATCATTAAGCTTGCCATCGATCCTGCGACCGGTATTCAACAATTCCACGCTCGCAAGATCGCCTTCAGCCTGGGCCTTGAAGGCAAGCAGGTTCAGGTCGCGACCAAGTTCCTGATCGCCATGTATAAGGCGTTCACCGATCTTGATGCCGCGATGCTCGAAATCAACCCGCTGGTTGTTACCGGCGAGGGGCAGATCATCGCTCTCGACGCCAAGATGGGCTTCGACGACAACGCGCTGTTCCGCCACAAGGATATCGAAGAACTTCGCGACGAGTCGGAAGAAGATCCGGCCGAAGTCGAAGCCAACCGGCACAGCCTCAACTATGTCAAGCTCGATGGCTCCATCGGTTGCATGGTCAACGGCGCCG
Source organism: uncultured Rhodospirillales bacterium (assembly GCA_903931735.1). Taxonomy (GTDB): domain Bacteria; phylum Pseudomonadota; class Alphaproteobacteria; order Azospirillales; family Azospirillaceae; genus BOG-933. The sequence continues at coordinate 8,993 of CAIZDL010000249.1, read as the reverse complement.
GCCTCGCCATGGGCACGATGGATATCATCAAGCACTATGGCGGCGAACCGGCCAACTTCCTCGATGTCGGCGGCGGCGCTACCCGTGAGCGCGTGACCACCGCATTCAAGTTGATCCTCTCCGACAAAAACGTCGAGGGCATCCTGGTCAACATCTTCGGCGGCATCATGCGGTGCGATGTCATTGCCGAGGGCGTGGTCGCGGCTGCTCGCGAAGTCAGCCTCCATGTTCCGCTGGTGGTGCGCCTTGAGGGCACCAACGTCGAACTGGGCAAGAAAATCATGGCCGAGTCGGGCTTGCCGATCCTATCGGCCGAGAACCTCGCCGACGCCGCAGAAAAGATCGTCAAGGCCGTGAAGGAAGGTGCATAATGGCTGTCCTGGTAAATGCTCAAACCAAGGTGATCTGCCAGGGCTTCACCGGCTCTCAGGGCACTTTCCACTCTGAACAAGCAATCGCCTACGGCACCAAAATGGTTGGCGGCGTCTCCCCCGGTAAGGGAGGCACGAACCACCTTGATCTGCCGGTGTTCAACACCGTTGGTGAAGCGGTCTACAAGACCGGCGCCAATGCCAGCGTGATCTATGTTCCGCCACCGTTCGCCGCCGACGCCATTTTAGAGGCGATCGACGCCGAAATCCCGCTGGTGATCTGCATCACCGAGGGCATTCCGGTGCTCGACATGGTTACCGTCAAGCGGGCGTTGGTTAATTCCAAGACTCGTCTGGTCGGCCCGAACTGCCCCGGCGTGATCACCCCGGACGAGTGCAAGATCGGCATCATGCCCGGCCACATCCATCGCCGTGGCAAGATCGGCATCGTGTCCCGCTCGGGCACGCTGACTTACGAAGCGGTTGCTCAGACCACGGCCGCCGGCCTTGGCCAGACCACCTGCATTGGTATTGGTGGTGATCCGGTCAACGGCACCAACTTTATCGACTGCCTCGAGCTGTTCCTCGGTGACCCCGAGACCCAGGGCATCATCATGATCGGTGAAATCGGTGGCGACGCCGAAGTTCAGGGTGCCGAGTTCTTGAAGGCCCACAAGGTGAAGAAGCCGACCGTTGGCTTCATTGCCGGACGGACCGCGCCTCCCGGCCGCCGCATGGGCCATGCCGGTGCGGTGATTTCGGGCGGTAACGACACCGCCGACTTCAAAATCGACGCTCTGCGCTCTGCTGGTATCGTTGTTGCCGATACCCCAGCTAGCCTGGGGAGCACGATGCTGAAGCTGATGAAGGGCTGATCTTCCCAGCCCTGGTCAACCCGGCCTGAACACGTCCCGCTCACGCGGGGATGTTCGGGCCGGCTGGCCACAGAAGGGGAGCGTATCCGTTTTATTCGGTTTCGGGGGGAGCCGATGGGCGGGTATGACGATGTGGGTTTCCCGATAACACCTTATTCAGAGGACCCGGAGGCCATTACCGGGTCGGGACCATGACAGGATATTCAGAACAGTCCTCGTTTCTTTACGGCGCCAACGCAACCTATGTTGCCGAGCTGTATACCCGTTATCTGAGCAACCCGGCCTCGGTCGATCAGAGTTGGGCGGGTTTCTTCGCCGATCTGAACGAGGATGGCCGCGCGATCCTTGACGAGCTGCGAGGCGCCAGTTGGGCACCCTGCGATAGCACCGTCATCGGCCAGGCTCGAGGCGGAGATGATATGCTGGCCCATGCAGCAGCGCAGTCTCCGGCGTTGATGGCCGAAGGCGTGGGTGCTCTGCCCACCTTCTTCCAGGCCCACCAGTCGGTCGATCAGGTGCGCTCGGCGATCATCGACAGCTTACGCGCCTTCATTCTGATTCGCATTTACCGGGTGCGCGGTCACCTTGAGGCGCGGCTCGACCCGCTCGGCCTCGAAAAGCGCGAGCCGCATCCAGAGCTTGATCCAGCCAACTATGGCTTTGGCCCCGGTGATTGGGACCGACCGATCTTCATCAACTATGCCTTTGGGCTGGAAAGCGTCACGCTTCGCCAGTTGATGGACATTCTACGCTCCACCTATTGCGGCACCATTGGTGTCGAATACATGCACATCCAGGATCCGGAGCAAAAAGCTTGGATTCAGGAGCGCATCGAAACGATCAAAAACCACACCAACTTCACCGTAAACGGCAAGCGCGCAATTCTGGAGCGGCTCACCGCCGCCGAGGGGTTCGAACGCTTCCTCCAGATGAAATATACCGGCACCAAGCGCTTTGGTCTCGATGGCGGCGAATCGTTGATTCCGGCCCTGGAACAAATCATCAAGCGCGGCGGCCAGCTCGGGCTGAAAGATGTCATCATCGGGATGCCCCATCGCGGCCGGCTCAATGTGCTGACCAACTTTATGAGCAAGCCGTTCCATGTCGTGTTCTCGGAATTCCAGGGCGGCTCGGCCACCCCCGAGGATGTGCAAGGCTCGGGTGATGTTAAATACCACCTCGGCACGTCAACCGAGCGTGACTTCGACGGTCACGTCGTTTCTCTAGCACTAACGGCCAATCCTTCGCATTTGGAAGCGGTCAACCCGGTGGTTCTGGGTAAGGTTCGCTGCAAACAAATGCAACGCGAAGATCATGATCGGACCCAGGTTGCCGGCCTTTGCCTTCATGGCGATGCCGCCTTCGCCGGACAGGGGTTGGTTTCCGAGACCTTGCTACTCTCGGAACTTAAAGGCTATCGGACCGGCGGCACGCTGCACTTCATCGTCAATAACCAGATTGGCTTCACCACCAACCCGAGTTATTCGCGCTCCGGCCCCTATTGCACCGATGTTGCTAAGGGCATTCAAGCCCCGATCTTCCACGTTAACGGTGATGATCCGGAAGCGGTGGTCCACGTTTCGCGTATTGCCATCGAGTTCCGTCAGAAGTTTAAAAAAGACGTGGTGGTGGACATGTTCTGCTACCGCCGGCACGGGCACAACGAAGGCGACGAGCCGGCGTTCACCCAGCCGATTATGTATAAGGCGATCCGCAAGCAGCCGACGACCCGCGAACTCTACGCCCGGCAACTGGTCAACGAGGCCGTGATCACCGAGGCCGAAGGCCAGCAAATGGCGCTCGACTTCCAGAAGCGCCTGGAAAAAGAATATGCTGGCGCCAGCAGTTATAAGCCCAATAAGGCTGATTGGCTTGAAGGGCGCTGGTCTGGATTCATTGCCACCCGGGGTGAGGAAGACCATCGGTCCCACACATCCGTTGACAAAGAGACTCTGCGTGAAATTGGCCGGGCATTAACTCGTTATCCTGAAGGCTTCGACCTTAATCCCAAGATCACTCGCCAGCTCAAACAAAAAGAAGAGATGTTTGAATCGGGCGAAGGATTTGATTGGGGAACAGCGGAAGCAATGGCCTTTGGCTCATTGCTGTTGGAAAGCACGCCAATTCGCCTTTCGGGCCAAGATTCCGGGCGTGGTACCTTTTCACAACGCCATTCGGTGTTCCACGACCAATCCAACCAGAACCGCTTTATTCCACTGAACCACATCCGACCCACCGATCAGGCCGCTTTTGAGGTTCATGACAGCCCGTTGTCGGAATTTGCGGTGTTGGGCTTCGAATATGGCTTCAGCTTGACGGCACCTTACGAACTGGTGCTCTGGGAAGGCCAGTTTGGCGACTTTGCCAACGGTGCCCAAACCATTATCGACCAGTTCATCAGTTCGGGCGAGTCCAAGTGGCTGCGTATGTCGGGCCTGGTGATGCTGCTGCCTCATGGCTATGAGGGCCAGGGTCCTGAGCATTCATCGGCTCATCCCGAGCGTTATCTGGCTCTTTGCGCCGAAGATAACATCCAGGTTTGCAATATCTCGACACCGGCCAACTACTTCCACGCTCTTCGTCGCCAAATGCGGCGGCGTATCCGCAAACCGCTGGTGATTTTTACACCAAAATCACTGCTCCGGCACAAGCTGTGCGTCTCTAAGCTCAGCGAGTTCACGGTTGGCACCGGCTTTCAGCGCGTGATCCGGGATGAAAGCCAGGATTTGGTTGCGGCCGATAAAATCAAGCGCGTGGTGCTCTGCACCGGCAAGATCTACTATGAGTTGCTTCAGGAGCGCGACGCTCGGGCCATCAAGGATGTGGCTCTGGTCCGGGTGGAACAGCTCTACCCACTGCCGCAGACGCCACTCACCAACGAGTTGCGCAAGTACTCGAACGCCGAGGTTGTGTGGTGTCAAGAAGAGCCCGAAAACATGGGCTACTGGACCTTCATGGACCGGCGAATTGAAGGGGTGCTGGCGCCGCTGGATGTCAAGGCCAAGCGGCCAAGCTATGTCGGACGCCCGGCTTCGGCCTCTCCCGCCACCGGTCTGGCCAAAACCCACAGCCGGGAACAGGCCAAGTTGGTGGACGAAGCGCTCACAGTGAAATAGGGGGACCGGGCGGAACCGGTCAACGCCAAATGGAACCGCCCAGCTCTAACATCAAACCAGGCAAGAACCTGCATTCTTGAGGAAATCGAGATGGCGACGGAAATCAAGGTCCCCACACTGGGTGAATCAGTAACCGAAGCCACCGTAGCGCGGTGGTTGAAGCCGCTGGGAGCGGTGGTCGCGGTAGATGATGCGTTGGTAGAGTTAGAGACCGACAAAGTAACCCTCGAAGTCAACGCCACCGCTGCCGGAACACTGGTTGAAATCCGGACCCCGGAAGGCTCCAATGTCGGCGTCGGCGCTGTACTTGGCGTCATCGGCGAGGCGGGTGCCGCCGTGGGCACTGCCCCCGCTGCTGCCGCAACCGTGGCCGCCAGTGTCGCCCTCCAAGACGCCAGCGATGTGTTGTCGCCGGCCGTGCGCAAGTTGGTCGACGACAACAAGCTCGACCCGGCCAAGATTCCGGCCAGCGGCAAAGACGGCCGGCTGACTAAGGAAGATGTGCAATCTTACCTTGTGAGCAAGGCTGCGGCCCCCGCTCCGGTGCCGCCCGCGCCCGTCGCAGCCCCGGTGGCGCCGCGCCCGGCCCCACCTGCGCCAAAGCCGGCCGCACCCTCGGGGCCCCGTCTGCGTGCCGACCGCGAAGAGCGGGTGCGCATGACCCGTCTGCGTCAGCGCATCGCCGAGCGCCTGAAAGATGCCCAAAACACTGCGGCAATGCTAACCACCTTCAACGAAGTCGATATGTCGGCGCTACTGGCCCTACGGAACCAGTACAAAGAAAAGTTTGAAAAGAAGCACAATGGCGTGAAGCTCGGCTTTATGTCATTCTTCGTCAAAGCTGCGGTTGCCGCGCTCAAAGAACTGCCTGCGGTCAATGGCGAGATCGATGGTAGCGATCTTGTGTATAAAAATTACTATGATATTGGCGTTGCCGTCGGCACACCCCAGGGGTTGGTGGTGCCGGTGTTGCGTGATGCCGACACCCTCAGCTTCGCCGGAATCGAAAAGGCGATTGGTGAGTATGGCAAGAAGGCCCGCGATGGCAAACTCTCGATGGACGAGATGAGCGGCGGCACCTTCACCATCTCGAACGGAGGCGTTTACGGCTCACTGATGTCAACGCCGATCATCAATCCACCGCAATCGGCAATCATGGGGATGCACAAGACCCTGGATCGGCCGGTCGCAATTGGCGGTAAGGTTGAAATCCGGCCGATGATGTATCTGGCGCTCAGTTACGATCATCGGATCATTGATGGCCGTGAGGCGGTGACCTTCCTCGTTCGTGTCAAGGAAGCCATCGAAGACCCTCAGCGGTTGTTGCTGGAAGTCTGAGCTGAAGGGGGCTGAGGCCCATGTGGTCCCTGCCGGGGAAGGAGGCTCTCCTTCCCCGGCAGGTGCAGCGGGGCGGCGCCCCCGTCCCTGTTTTTTGTGAGGGTTCACCAATGTCCGCACTATCTTTTGATGTCGTTGTGATCGGCGCCGGCCCCGGCGGTTATGTCGCGGCCATTAGAGCCGCCCAGCTTGGCCTCAAGACCGCCGTGGTCGAGAAGTGGGATACCCTGGGTGGCACCTGCCTCAATGTCGGCTGCATTCCCTCGAAGGCGCTCCTGGTCAGCTCTGAAAAATTTGACGAGGCCAAGCACCATTTGGCGCACCACGGCGTCAAGGTGGGCGAGGTCTCCCTTGACCTTGCCGCGCTCATGGGCCACAAAACCAAAGTGGTCAAAGACCTGACCGGCGGCATCGAGTTTCTTTTCAAGAAGAACAAGATAACTTGGCTGAAGGGATTGGGCCGTTTGACCGGCCCCGGCGCGCTCGAAGTTGTTGCCAAAGACGGCACGGTTCAACCCGTTGCCGCCAAAAACATTATCGTCGCGACCGGCTCCGAGGTTACACCACTACCGGGCGTGACGATCGACGAACAACGCATCGTCTCTTCAACCGGCGCGCTTAAGCTGCCGGAAGTACCGAAAAAGCTGGTCGTGGTCGGCGCGGGCGTGATCGGGCTGGAGTTGGGCTCGGTGTGGAAGCGCCTTGGCGCCGAAGTGACGGTGGTTGAATTCCTCGATCGTATTTTGCCGGGCATGGACCTCGACTTGGCGAAATCGGCGCAGAAAATTTTGGCAAAACAGGGGCTTAGCTTCCGCCTGTCCTCGAAAGTCACGAGCGCGGTTCCCGGTGCCAACGGCGTCACGCTGACCGTTGAGCCGGCCAAAGGCGGCGCAGCCGAAACCATTGAGGCCGATTATGTATTGGTGGCCATTGGCCGCCGCCCCTATACCGAAGGGCTGGGCCTGGAAACCGTTGGTATCGAGAAGGACCCTCGCGGCCGGATCAAGACCGACAAACACTTCCAGACCAAGGTTGCTGGCATTTATGCCATTGGCGATGTGATCGAAGGCCCAATGCTGGCCCATAAGGCCGAAGACGAAGGCGTGGTGGTGGCGGAAATCATCGCCGGCCAATCCGGGCATATCAACTACGATGCCATTCCCGGCATTGTTTATACCAGCCCCGAGATTGCCACCGTCGGCAAAACTGAAGAACAACTCATCGAGGCGGGTGTCAACTACCGCACCGGGCGCTTCCCGTTCTCGGCCAATGGCCGGGCGCGGGCGATGGCTGCGGCGGAAGGTTTTGTGAAGGTGTTGGCCGATGCCAAAACCGACCGCGTGCTGGGCGTTCACATCCTCGGCCCGGATGCCGGCCACCTGATTGCAGAAATCGGCCTTGCGATGGAATTTGGCGCCTCAGCAGAAGATATCGCCCGCACCTGCCACGCCCACCCGACCCTGAGCGAAGCCGTCAAAGAAGCCGCCCTCGCGGTGGATGGCCGTCCGATCCACGCCTAGAGCGGACAGCTTCGGGGGGGGGGCTCACCCCGAAGCGTTGATCCGCTCTAAAAACAAAAAGTCAGAGCATGATGCCGTTCCCCTTGATCGCATCATGCTCTAACCCAACCAAGAAACGCGAAACATCTCCAGCGCGTTCCCCAACACGCCGGAGATGTTTTTTTATGTCCTGGCATCGGAACAGGCCTTAACCTGCCACCGCTCGCTCGCTGCGCATCGCCCGCAACCGCAAGGCTGCCGCTTCTTGGTGATCGCCGTCGGCGTCCAACATCCGGGCTTGTAGCCGGAGCAGCCGCGCGAATTGGCGCACAACTTGATATTCGATGCTGGAGGCGCTTGCCTCTTGATTGGCCGGATAATACATGATGATACCCCCTGCTGATTGATCTGTTCGCCCGTGAATTTTATCAGCGACCCTTGAATTCTGTGATGTGCAAAGCCTGTGCCAGCCAACTTTGCTCGCAGAATGGCGGCAAAGCAACGGGTCGGCCAACAGCGCCAACACCCTGCGAGCGACTTGCGATGCAAAATGCGAGTCCGCCCCCCACGCCCGGCGCCTCGCCACGCATTTTCAGAGGACGAATGATCGGCGCCAACTTGCTGGGTTAACGGTTTCCAAAGGCCGCTGGCCTTTGGTGGGGTCGGAGGGGCAAAGCCCCTGCAAAACTTTCAAATTGCCTTCGGCGACCAAAGGCCGACGGCCTTTGGAAACCCGGACTTTTTACCGTGCGCTTTTTTCGGGAAATGTACAGAGGTCTTCCACCACACAATCACGGCAATTCGGACCACGTGCCTTGCAGGTATACCTGCCATGCAAGATCAGCCAATGGTGGGCATGGGGCTTCCATCGCTCCGGCACCAAGGCTTCGAGCAAATCTTCAACGGCGTTGGCGGTGTGGCCGGGCGCGAGGCCGGTGCGGTTGGAAACCCGAAAAATATGGGTGTCGACGGGAATGGTCGGGTGCCCAAAGGCGACATTCAGCACCACCGAGGCGGTTTTTCGCCCAACCCCAGGCAGCGATTCCAAGGCCTTACGGTCATCCGGAACCTCGCCGCCATAACTCTGCACCAAAATATCCGAAAGCGCGATGATGTTGCGGGCCTTGGTGTTAAAAAGCCCGATGCTCTTGACGTAACCGCGCACCCCCTCCACGCCAAGTTCCAGCATCTCCCCCGGCGTCTGCACCCGCTCAAAGAGGGCACGGGTGGCCTTATTGACCCCGACATCGGTGGCCTGAGCCGACAGCACCACGGCCACCAACAAAGTGAAGGCATTGACATATTCGAGTTCGGTCTTAGGCTCCGGGGTGCGCGCGGCAAGACGGGCAAAGAAAAGGTCAACGTCGGCGGGATTCATAGCACACCTTAAAGCTGCTTACGGTTATCCAAAAGCATAGGGGAGAGCCTGCCTCCAAGAAAGCGGCAATTTGGATATCTGCGGCGACTGCCACCACGCCGCTCGTGCGGCGTCCCGCTAATGGGTTTATCGCTCGTGCGGCGTCCCGCTGATGAGTTGATAAGGAGCATCAATTGATCGACACACGGATAACGAGAAAACGAACCCCGGCCCCGCCATCGGACCCGACCGATGGCGATCTTCGCCAAATACTCGCTGCCTCCCGGGGCGTACTGGACGAAAACAGGGCCGACCCGAGGCTATGCTTGGTAATGGGACCGCCCGGCCACGGTGCCGCCCCGCCACTGTTTTGGGGCCGGCACGAGAGCACGTTCGGGCCGGTGCTGGCCGCCGCCACCGCCACCGGGCTGTGCTGG
>CAIZDL010000248.1 GCA_903931735.1 uncultured Rhodospirillales bacterium | reverse complement strand
GTCAACGAGCGACGGGGGCGCATTGACGCGGCGGGCACTGCGGCGTTTCTTTTGGACCTCGACCAATTGCGGATTCGCATCGACGATTGTCCCGACAGCTTGGCCGTCGTGACCTTGTCCCGCCAGCACCGCTTGACCGTCTACGATGCGGCCTACCTTGAGTTGGCTCGCCGTCACCGGGTACCGCTCGCCACGCTCGACCGTCAGCTTCTGGCGGCAGCCCGGAAAGAAGGTATTCACGAGATTGTCTGAGGCACCGTCCTGTTCGGCTCAAACGCCCATCCCTCCTCCACCCCGCCATGGGTCGGCGCATGCCGGCGGATGACGGTCGATGCCGGCTCCGCGACGGCGCATCGCGATGCAAAATATCCCTGTTGCCTGCCCCGTGCGCGCCAATGACGCCAACCGCTCGACGGACTCAAAATCTGAGAGTCTTCGGTAGAGATACACGGGCATCTATGCAGCCCATACGAGTCTGCCAAGCGGTACTAACCTCATTAGGTCCCGAAGCGTCCCGTTAACTCTGAAGCGCGCAAACAGTGCCATTGTAACATCGACCATCCATTTTGCCTTTGAGACGACAATACTTCTGCGATGAAATCGGGCGAACCAGTGCCTCTGGCGACAGTTATTTCTCTCTATGCCATGCGTGAGGTCTTTTCCTTGATACAGCTTACCAATTGGAATTAGGTTGGCGTATACCGCATATTCATCAGAAACATAAAGCTTAGCGCCGATCTTCTTGAGCCGCTCAATGAGAAGCGCCGCGGTCTTCTCGCTGCGATCCCCGCACTCCCAGTCTATCAGCTCCCCGGTGTCGTGGTTGATGGCCTTCCATATCCACAACTTTTCGTTCTTCGAATTCAGGAAATGCCACATCTCATCAAGCTCAATCACCACGACCGTTCCGCGTGGGGGCGGCTCTGGCGGGTATTCGGTTGCCACCCAATCAAGCCACGACTGAACGGTTGAAGGTGCGACACCAAGAAGAACCGCAGTGCATGTTATAGATATTCCACAAATATAAAGAATGGCAGCATTATATCTCATGTCAATGGGATAGCCGTGTCCGGGCGTGTCTGTGAATCGATATCCACAATCTTTGCAAAGATACCTCTGGTTACCATGCACAAATCCGTTCTTGACGTATTTTGTCCCGTTACAGTTCTTGCAGGAAAGCGACATTTTACCCCCTTACTCTCTTCATCACTGTCGCTTCACCCTGCGACTCGAGAGTATCGCTCATCCTTTAAGTGGCCACAAGCGCCTTTTTGTGGGCGTTACGGCTACCAAAACGAGTTAAAGAGCAATGTATCTCTACCGAAGACTCTCGTAATATCTTCGTCAGTCATCATAAGCCCTTAATCATATGAGATATTCGCTACTTTTTTGGCCTTTTCGTTGCGTGTGGTTGTATCTCCACAGGGTTCCATGATGCAATTGTTCTGGCACATCGTAATGCTGCCGCGTTGTCTTCGATCCGATAGAACCGCCGCAGTTCAGCGACAGCAGGCCATTCACCTTTTTCGAGGTAGGCCGTGCGGATCGCTTCGGCGGCTTCGTCACTGACCAGAAACATCATGGGGAGTCCTGAATAAGGTGATGCGATGATTGTGCCCTGCGCCGTGGCGCCCTGCCAAGCAGGCTTTGGCAGACCTCGAACGATAGCACCTTGATGATCCATTGTGGGCCATTTGAAGTATGGGGGATGCCAAGCCGCAGTTGCAGATGCACCTGCAACGCTGATATCTCCCTGCCTGCAACGATGCAGGCGATTTGGCGTTTGGGAGGCTCTCTTGGGGACACCGGATGATGGAGGAGAATGGCTCTCCGTATCCGCGGCCGCACGACGACTTGGCGTATCACGGCAATCGCTTCAGAACAAAATGAAGCGGGGCACGGTTCAGCATCGGCTGGACAACCGAGGCAATCCCACGATCAGAGTTGCAGGGAAAGTTGCTGCAATTGCATCAGAAACGCTGGCGCATAATTCGTCACATCAGCCTGCAACCGCAGTTGCACCGTTGCACCCTACTGACCTTCCTGCACAACTGTCATCACGGGAGTATTTTGAGGCCATCCAGGCTGCCCATAACACAACCGTGAAGATACTACAGGCAGCCGCCGCAGAAACCGAGGCCCGGCATAAGGCAGAGGTAGCCGACCAACAGGCCCGCCACGACGCAGAAACAGCCCGTAGGCTTGTCGAACGAGACAGCCTGCACCTCGGGCACATTGAACGCCTACTCGCACAGGCGGGCATCGAGCGTAGCCTATGGCTTGAGAGGGTGGACGCCGCCGAAGTGCGGGCCGAGCGTGTCGAACAGCGTCTTGACCAGGTTCTTGACCAACTGCTCGCAGATCGTCGGCAGCAGGTCGAACGGGCTCCCTGGTGGCGACGGTGGTTCGGACGCTCTATGAAGTCTGACTTGGGTCGAGGTTGATGGCCCCGCACGGTGATAATGACCAACGAAAACATGGTGTGGCCGTTTTTATAATACATATATAGTT
>CAIZDL010000247.1 GCA_903931735.1 uncultured Rhodospirillales bacterium | reverse complement strand
GTGACCGAGGAAGACCTGATTTGAAAGGTGTTGTCGCTGCTGGGCTGGGACCACTCGTTGCGGCAGATCAACCTCTCGCCCAAGGGCATGGACCACAAACACGACGGCCTGTTGTTCGCCGATGAAGCCGCCAAAGAGCGCGCCAACACCCGGAACGAGGAGTGGAAACGCTATGCCGACGGTGTCGCCATCGTCGAATCCAAGCGCTGGCAGCGCGAACTCGACCGCAAGGGCTCGCATAAGGATGATCTGGGGGTGCCGTCGACCCAGATGATCCGCTACCTCGACCGGTTGAACATCGTCACCAACGGCACGGTGTGCTGGGGCATTCTTACCAATGGCCGCCACTGGCGACTCTATTACCACGGCGCCACCTCGGTGGCGGAAGAGTTCCTGGAACTCGACCTGCCGGCCCTGGTCGGGGTTCCCGGCATCGAACGCGACCTGTTCGACGGCGATCCCGCCCACGAACTCAAGCTGTTCATGGTCATGTTCGGCCCGGCGGCGTTTCGGCCGGGCACCGACGGCCGCACCTTCCATCAGGTTGCCCGCGAAGAGGGGCGCCAGTGGGAACAGCGAGTCACCAAGAACCTCTCCGATCTGGTGTTCGACAAGGTGTTTCCGAAGCTGGTCAAGGGCATCGTCGCCGTTGACCCAGAACGCCCCCGCCCTGAAGTTCCGGCCTATTTGGACGAGGTTCGCGATGCTGCCCTGATCCTGCTCTATCGGCTGCTGTTCGTGCTCTATGTCCGAAGACCGCAATCTGCTGCCGGCTCGGCATCATGCCTACGACGATTACGGCATGCGTAAGCGGGTTCGTGAAGACATCCGCAAGCGCATCGACGAGCAGGACGTGTTCATGGCCGAGGGCGGGGAATACTACCCCCACATGCTCCGCCTGTTTAAACGGATCGACAAGAGCGCATCCTCGATCGGCCTGCCGCCCTATAGCCTACGCCATATAAAATGATTCAATTTTAAAGAGATCGGATATGGAACACAGGAGCTTTCTGCGCAGAGATTTGGCCTGGGCCCATTTTTTCTCGATAGGATTGAGGTCTGGGGAGTAGGCGGGCAGGAAATCGAGAGTATGTCCGGCGTTGGTGATCGCTACGCGAATGTCAGCGCGTTTATGAAAAGTGGCGTTGTCCAGGACAAAGACGCTGTCCGGAGGTAACTTTGACAACAAATCATCAACCGCCCATTGATAGAAAGTATCGGCGTTGATGTTGGAATGAAATAGTCCGACGGTCAGAAGAACTTTTCCGATCAGGGCTCCGATGACGTTAGTTCGACCTTTTGCATGCCAATTGCACAAGCCATAACAACGCTGTCCGGAAGCGGCATAGCCATATTGGCGGGGCATATCGTGAGCAAAACCGCTCTCATCAATATAGACGATGGGGCGCCCTTGCGTTTTATAAGCCTCAATTCTTTGACGGAAGCTGTGCCGTGCGGCGGCGTTCGCCTTGGGATGCTGTAGCGTTTTTTTTATAGGTGATATTCATGCGTCGCAAAGCGTGGCCGATGCCTTTCTCGCTGACACCAAGCCGCTGTGCGCGTCCGACTGGTAGGCATCGGGATATTCCCGCACATCCCCAACGCGATCCGGTCGATCTTTGTGGCGGGCTTGTCGCGCTTCCGGCGTGGTTCAAGCCGTTTTAGCCACCGCACGACCGTCGCGACGCCAACACAAAACCGTTCCGCAACTTCGGCGATTGTAAGGTCTTCCTTCTCTCGAACGGAAAGAACCTTACTGCGGAAATCAAGGGAGTATGTCATCCCAATATTATAATCATTTTATATGAGCTTGGCTATAACGCCGAGGGGATCGCGGGCCTTTACGACCGTCGGGTTCCTGGTCGCTCGCCCTGGCTTGGCGTGTCGGAACTGACCGACCTGAAGAAGGCGATCCTGGAACGGCCTGATCTCGAACGGGATGGTTATGTGGAGTGGACCTTACCGGCGCTGTGCGAGACTGTGATCGCCGGCCGTTTCGGCAAGACCCTGCCCCCGGCGAGCCTGTCTCGGATCGTGCGAAGATTGGGATTGTCGCGGCAGAAAACCCGCCCACGCCACCCGAAAAGAGACGCGAAGGCTCAAGAAGCCTTCAAAAACGGGGGCTTAAAACGGCATTGATGGAGACAACATATCTTCATCAGCAAAAGCAAATTGAAATATGGTTCCAAGATGAAGGGCGATTTGGGCAGAAGGGATGAGTTGCTGACCGCTGGTGGTTACGGGGATAACGCCCCCTCTGCCCGGAGACCGGCGTTTTAAGTCGGCCTATATCTTTGCCGCAATCTGCCAGGAGACGGGCGAGGACTTCGCGCTGGTTATGCCGAAAGCAAACACCAAGGCCATGAAATCGCTTCCTCAAAGACTTCTCCACCAGCAGAGGGCCGGATGTCCATGTCATGCTCGTCATGGACCAAGCCGGCTGGCACGGCGCCAAAGACC
>CAIZDL010000246.1 GCA_903931735.1 uncultured Rhodospirillales bacterium | reverse complement strand
TTGCTCAACATCCATCAACTTCGGGGCAGATGCATTCATCCCAGATCGCCATTTCCAACGCATTGCTGGCCAGACCAGCAACTTTCTATAAAATACTATACCTAGTGGGTGTCTGCGTCAACCGGATAGGCAGGCATTATTTATGGTCTGGTGGTCGGCAAGCTCGGTGGCAGCATCAGCCTGGATTCGGAGGAGGGGCAGGGGGTGCGCTTCACCCTGCGTTTTCCTCGAACGCCCGAACAGCAATCGGACGAGTTCCAGGATGGGTGAGGGGCCGCGGGCGACCCTCGGCGTCGTTATTTCCGACATGAATCGCCGGCAGCACACCGAAGGGCTTGCCGCCGCCGGCCAATCGCGGCACTCTCGCCTGCGGAAATTGGTCTTCACTTTGTCCTTCATGCCGGGAAACGCTCATGCTTACCAACCGTTGGTCCACCCTTGGCCTTGTTGCCTTGTTTTTGATGGTCGCTTCCGCCTCACCGGCGCTGGCGGCAAAACGGCATAACGCCCGGCCTGCGACGGCAGCACCCGAGGCGTGTTATTCTCAAGCGGAATTTCAAGCTGATCAGGTTATCGAGTTTCATACCGAGTTGATGGTGATCGGGCTCAAGTGCCGCACCGCCTATCCCAAGGAAAACCCCTTTGCCGCGTACCATGAATTCACCCGCACTCACCGGTCTTTGGTGACCGGGGCCGAGCGCGAGGTGATGGAATTCTTTCGGCGCAAGGGCGGACGGGCGGCGACACAGCAGTTTGATACCTTCCGCACCGAACTTGCCAACTTGGTCAGCCGTCGGGCGGCATTGATCGGCGAAACCGATTACTGCGCCTTCATGGTTCCGCTCGCGATTAAAACTCCGGCGCTTTCCGATGCCGATGTGCTCAAGGTGCTGGCCGACGGGGACACCCCCCACCTCACCCGCAAGCCGCCGTGCAACGCTGTGGCAAAGCCTCCCGGTGCGGTCGTGGCCAAGGCGCCCTAAGGTGATGGGGCAAGGGGGCGAAAGCCCCCGCCGTGGCGCGGCAAAAATGTCATACCGGTGGGAATGATCTTTCGCTATCGGTCTTAGCGGTTGCACTGGGGGCGCTGCGCTCCTAATTATCCCGACAGATTGAGGCGCCAGCCAGTCTCGCGGTCGCGGGGTGGACATGGCAGCCGGCATTGTTGCTGGAATATACAGCACGCGGGAAAGAGGAGCCCTTAGGTCATGAACGTTCGGCATCTGTTGATTGGCACCGCATTGGCGCTATCCTTGCCTCTGGCCGCGCAAGCTGGCAATGAGGGTCTTTATGTTGGTGGCGCCGCGGGCGTCAATTTTGCGACCGACGCCAAGGTTAAGAGCGGCACGGGCAGCGATACCATTAAGTACGATATGGGTCCGGTTGGGGCGCTGAGCGTCGGCTATGGCTATGGCAACGGCTTTCGGACCGAGTTTGAAGGCAGCCTGCGCAGCAACGGCATCAATGGCCTGAAGAACAGCACCCTGGCTTCCCCGAGCGGCAGCTCGCGCACCTGGGCGTTGATGGTCAACGGCCTTTACGACATCGACACCGGCACCCCGTTCACGCCTTATGTCGGCGTTGGCGTTGGCCTTGGTATCGTGGACGCAAAGTTGGATGGCGCCGTGACCACCCAGTATAACGACAGCAGCAATCAGTTTGCGTATCAGGGCATTGCCGGTCTCTCCTATGCGCTCGACCGCAATCTTTCGCTGACCGCCGATTATCGCTATTTCCGCACCACCGATGCGAAGTATAGCGGCAACGGCACCAACTGGTCGGTCGCAAACGGTAATCATTCGATTCTCGCTGGCCTGCGGTGGACCTTCGGATCTTCGCCTGCTCCCATGCCGGAACCGGTCCAGGTGAGAGCCGCCCCGCTGGTCGATGCCGATTATCTGGTGTTCTTCGACTGGAACAAGACCGACATCACCCGGGACGCCGACAAGATCATTGGCGACGCCGCTGCGAAGGCCGGGGCGACCAAGCCGATCGCGATCGTTGTTACCGGCCACACCGACACTTCGGGGACGGCGGGCTACAACCAAGCGCTTTCCGAGCGTCGTGCCGCTGCGGTGAAGGCCGACCTCATTCGTCGTGGTGTCAGCCCCTCCTTGATCCGCACCATTGGCAAGGGCGAGAGCGAGCTTCTGGTGCCGACGGCGCCGGGCGTGCGTGAGCCGTCCAATCGTCGGGCGCAGATCGTGTTGAAGGTCGGCTGATACCCAGCCTTCCGCTAGGCAAAGTTGAACGAGGGGGCCTCCTGCCGGGAGGCCACCTTTTTCGTGCCCGCAGGCCCGCTGTTTGAATCAGTTGCACAGGGCTACACTCGGCGCTGGAAATCCGCTATGGTGTGTGTGGTCGGGTGGTGCGCCTGAGGGCGCTGCGACGGTTCTTTTCCGGTGAGGCTTGAAGCATGAGACGGCTCTTGTCCGCGTTTGGTGCGGTGGTGATGGTGCTGGCGACGGTGGGCGGGCAGGCTTTCGCGGGCCAGAAAATGGCGGCCCAAAGCGTCCAGGTGCCGCCGTTGACGACTGAGCAAATCGTGATGGATTGCACCCTCAGCGGGGTGATGTTCTCGGTGGCGGGTGCCGTGGGCGTGCTGAAGCCGGTGACGGTGGCGCTGTCGACCATGACCACCTTCGCCTTGCTGCACGAGGCGATTTACGGCTGCGGAATCGGGGTTATCAGTGGTTATCTCGGCCAGAGCTTGATGGCTATGTTGCCGTTACCGCCGCCGCCCAACCCATTCGACACTCAGACCAACGCCATGTTGATGAACGGGCCGGGCCGGCACTGACCGCGCCTCCCTGGATCTTGCCGACTCGGGGGCGGAGAGCAATTTCTCCCCGCCCCTTCTGGTGTGTGCCTGCTGTCAGGGCCTCCGATTAGGCGTACTGGCCCATTTGTTGGACTGAGAACAGAAGGTTGGAGCCGCTTAGCCAGCCCCGTTGAGGCCAATTACCCTGGCCGCCGGTCTGCGTTCCCGCTGATGGCGACTGCACTCCCGCCGCATTCCGCGGCTGGTAAAGATGCTTGAGGGCATTCTGCGCCTCGGATTGATCGATTGTATACCCTGTTCACCTCAGAATCCGAAAATCCTTTGGCGAAATAACTCGAAAGTTATCTGAGACGTCGTCGCACCAGCTTGCCCAGTTCTTCGGGACTTTTTCTCTCAGAAACCCGAGCATTGCTTCGCAGAAGGCAT
>CAIZDL010000245.1 GCA_903931735.1 uncultured Rhodospirillales bacterium | reverse complement strand
TTGCTCAACATCCATCAACTTCGGGGCAGATGCATTCATCCCAGATCGCCATTTCCAACGCATTGCTGGCCAGACCAGCAACTTTCTATAAAATACTATACCTAGTGGGTGTCTGCGTCAACCGGATAGGCAGGGATTGAAACACATGACCAAACTGACCATCGATACGGAAACCAACATACTGACCGTTGATGACGGAGGGGCAATCGAAGTCCTTGATCTTTATTCCAAGGGCGCCTTTGACGCGATCTCCCGCCAATGGGTGCGTGTCGGCTGGACCCTGAAGTATCCATACACGTTTAGCTGGATGGGGCGACCTGTCATCCAATTGCCAGAAGACATGATCCGGATGCAGGAGGTGGTTTTCGCCATAAAGCCCGATGTCATCATTGAAACTGGCGTGGCACACGGGGGATCGCTTATTTATTATTCGAGCTTATGCAAGGCGATGGAAAAAGGGCGCATCATCGGCGTTGATATTGAAATCCGGAGCCACAATCGCGCTGCAATCGAAGCGCACCCGCTCAATGATCGCATTACCCTGATCAAAGGGAGTTCGACAGCACCCGAGATTGTTTCCCAAGTAAAGTCCTTGATAAAACCGGGGGAAGTCGTTCTGGTTATTCTTGATTCGAATCATAGTTATGCCCATGTTTACAGTGAGCTTGAAGCGTATTCCGACCTTGTGACAACGGGGTCCTATATCGTGGCAACGGATGGAATCATGCATGATTTGGAAGATACACCTCGCGGTGTCCCTGGCTGGTCAACAGATAACCCAACCTTCGCAGCACGAGATTTTGTGAAAACTCACCCCGAGTTTGTCATCGAACAGCCCGCTTGGCCTTTCAATGAGAGCACACTGGAGCAAAATATTACTCATTGGCCCGGAGCTTGGTTGAAGAAAGCATAGATGAAACACAATCTATATTGCGGCGGCAGTCTCGATCGGGGCTTCCTCATGCGCAAAGACCAAGCCTGGATCACAACCCGGCTCGCGGCTCCGTCTTCGTGGCTGGTGCCGGTCTGGCGCTCCCTTTCGTTGATCTGCTCGGCGGATGCCGCGGCCCCCCGGTTGGTATCGCTGCCCGCCGCCGAAGGGGCGGAGCTGCTGGCCTTACCCGGCGTGGAAACGGCCTTGCTCGGATTGGCGGGCGACTCCGCCTATTTTGCGGTTGACATACCCCGCGCCCTTGAAGACGCCGGCGCTCACCCCGCTCTTGCCGAGCGCGGCGGATTTATCGAGTTGCGCAGCGTCGGCGCCCTGCTCCCCGCACCCGAGGCCGCACTGGCCGCCTATGCCCGCGGTTTGATGTGGTGGCACCAGCGCCAGCGCTTTTGCGGTGTTTGCGGCCATGCCACCGAAGCGCGCGAGGGCGGGCATCAACGAACGTGCCTAAACACCGCCTGCGCCGCCCCTCACTTTCCGCGCACCGATCCTGCGGTGATCATGCTGGTTCACGATGATGAACGGTGCGTGCTCGGGCGCCAGCCACGGTTCGCCCCCGGCCTTTATTCAACCCTGGCCGGCTTTGTGGAACCGGGCGAAAGCCTGGAAGAGGCGGTCGCGCGCGAAGTTTTTGAAGAAGTGGGCGTGCGCATCGCCGATGTGAATTATTTTTCATCCCAGCCTTGGCCATTTCCGTCTTCCCTAATGCTGGGCTTTTACGCGAGAGCGGCGTCGGTGGACATTCAGATCCAACCCGACGAAATTGAACACGCCCGCTGGTTCAGCCGGAAAGAACTTCTCGCCACGCCCCCCGGCCTGCCCCGCATCGACTCGATCTCCCGCCGCCTGATCGAAAACTGGTTGCGCTGGTAGCGGGCCGATTTCTCAGGCCGATTGCTATTGACCGATTTTTCCCAAGGGTGCTGGCATCGGCAGCCGTGGCGCGGTATGGAAGGCGCACCGAAAGCGCGCATTGGCGCCAACCCTCCCAATGGGATCTGGGACGAAAAAGGAACCGCTCGATGACCGATACCACCTGCCCTTGCGGCTCCGGCCAGACGCTTGAAGCCTGCTGCGGGCCGTATCTGACCGGTGCTACCCTGGCGCCAACGGCCGAGGCGCTGATGCGCGCCCGCTATTCGGCCTTCGCCACCAGCAATATCGACTACATCGAACAAACCTTGTTGCCCGAAACCCGGGCCGATTTTGAGCGCCAGCACATCACCGAGTGGGCCGGCAACAGCAAGTGGCTGGGGTTGGAGGTGCGGTCGACCGAGGCCGGAGGCGCCGGAGACGAGGCCGGCAAGGTCGAGTTCGTCGCGCATTTTTCTTATGGTGGCCAGCGCCATGCGCACCATGAGTTGAGCCGGTTCGTTCATCGCGATGGCCGCTGGTGGTATTTCGATGGCGATATCGTAACGCCGCAACCACGCACCGTGACCAAAATCGGCCGCAACGATCCGTGTTCATGCGGCAGCGGCAAAAAATATAAAAAATGCTGCGGCGGGGCCAAATAACGCATGACCGCACTCTCGGCTTCGCTGGCGCTCGGGCTTCATCTTCATCGCGCCGGGCGATTGGCGCAAGCCGAGGCGATTTACCGCGAAGTGCTCGACGCCGAACCGGAAAACCCCGACGCACTGCACCTGTTCGGCGTGCTTGCCCACCAACTGGGAGAGCACGGGTTTGCCATCGAGGCGATTAGCCTTGCGCTCCGCTATGCCCCCGAGCGGGCCGATTTCCTCTGCAACCTCGGCGATGTCTACCGAACGTTGCATCTATACCCCGAAGCGGGGGAAATCCTGAGCCGGGCGATCGCCCAAGACCCCAATAACGCCGCCTCCCATAACAATCTTGGGCTGGTGCTTCAGGCATTGGGCCGCGCTGGCGACGCCACGAAATCTTACCAACGCGCGCTGGAGCTGGACCGCCACTTCCCCGAGGCGCACAATAATCTTGGCAATGCCTGGAAAGACCAACGGCTGCTGGACCGGGCGGAGGCGAGTTATCGCCAAGCGCTGGCGTTGCGTCCCGATTATCCCGAAGTCCATCACAATCTTGGCACTCTTTTCAAAGAAATCGGCGCGTGGCGGCAGGCAACGGCCCAATTTGAGGCGGCGCTGGCCTTGCGCCCCGACTATCCACCGGCCCGCTTTGGCCTGACCATGGCGCAGTTGCCGGTCATCTACCAAAGTGAGGCCGAAATTGAGGAACGGCGGCAAGCTTACCACCAAGAGCTGCTCCGCCTTGATCGCTACATCCGGCAGGAGGCAGGCGACCCCCAGCGGTTGAGCCAGGCGGTTGGCTCGCACCAGCCGTTTTTTCTCGCCTATCAGGGCCGCAACGACCGGGATTTGCAGGCGCTTTATGGCCAAGCGGCAGCGGCGGCCATGGCCCGGCGCTTTCTCGAGCCCGCCCAATTACCCGTACCGGCGCCGGGCGAGAAAATTCGAATTGGCATCGTCAGCGGCTATTTTTGCAATCACTCGGTCTGGAAGATACCAACCCGGGGGTGGTTGTCCCAACTCGACCGGCGGCGCTTTCGGATTCATTGCTACCATACCCGGGCGCAAATCGACGCCGAGACCCGGGAGGCCGAAGGCTTCGCCGATCGGTTCGTTCAAGGACCGCTGCCGCTCGACCAATGGCGCGCCCTCATCCTCGCCGACGCGCCCCATACATTGCTCTATCCCGAACTGGGCATGGACCCGGTGTCGGCGCAATTGGCGTCCCAACGCTTAGCAAAAGTACAGTGCAATTCGTGGGGCCATCCGGTGCCGAGCGGCTTGCCCACACTCGATTATTTCCTGAGCAGCGCCTTAATGGAACCGGAAAACGGCCAGGACCACTATACCGAAACGCTGGTGCCGCTGCCCAACCTCTCGGTTTATTACGAGCCGCTGGAGCTTCCGAAAACGCTGATCACCCGGGCCGACTTTGGTTTGCCGGAAGACGCGGTTGTTTATTGGTGCTGCCAGTCGCTTTATAAATACCTGCCGCAACACGACACGGTGTTTCCCAAGATCGCCCGCGCGGTCGGCGACCGGTGCCGCTTTATTTTCATCGCCCATCGGGCCGGCGATGTGGTTTCGGCGATTTTTTGGCAAAGACTGGAGGCGGCGTTCGCGGCGGAAGGGCTGCGGGCCGCTGACTATTGTGTTCTGTTGCCCCGCCTCAGTCCCGACCGGTTCCTGGCGTTTGGGACGGTGTGCGATGTTTTTCTTGATAGTATTGGTTGGTCGGGCTGCAATTCGACCCTGGAGGCCCTGCTGTGCAATTTACCGGTGGTGACGCTGCCCGGCGCGGTGATGCGCAGCCGGCACTCCATGGCGGTGCTCCGCGCCATCGGCGTTGAGGAGACCATCGCCAGCACCGTCGAGGATTACATCGCCATCGCGGCCCGGCTTGGGACCGACCG
>CAIZDL010000244.1 GCA_903931735.1 uncultured Rhodospirillales bacterium | reverse complement strand
TTGCTCAACATCCATCAACTTCGGGGCAGATGCATTCATCCCAGATCGCCATTTCCAACGCATTGCTGGCCAGACCAGCAACTTTCTATAAAATACTATACCTAGTGGGTGTCTGCGTCAACCGGATAGGCAGGGTTTCAACACCGTTCGACGTAAAAGTTTCCGTCACCGGAACAAGCCCGGCACCGCTTGACACTGCAAATGAAGTGGGATTGTCGGACGTGGCGATTGTGCCCCCAACGTCAGTACGATAAACAGGTTGTTCCCGAACCGAGAGCGGCGCCTGATAGGCGGGCGACGGTCCCATTAAGAAGTCCTTAAAGCTGCTATCGACGCGTTTGAACCCGACGGTGCTAACATTTGCGAGGTTTTCCGATATGTCGGATACTTGATTGGAAAACGCGGTGATGCCGTTGAGCGCTGAACTCATGGCCCCTTCGATCAACATCGCAACCTCCTCTAGAAAAGAAAAATCAAGCGCTACAGCCTGCGGGTAAACATCACTGACCCCGAAGTCGCCGAGCGGCGGGGCAGTGTGGCGTGATTGCCGACCCGGCTATAGCCCACGGCTGGCGGAGGCTGCCGCTGTGCCATTGCTTTGATCACGATTTCTAATAGGCGGGTGGAGCCGGTAATTGCTCCCTGGAGGACGGCGGCGTTCGTGCGGGCCGCCGCCATGACCTCGACGTTAAGCTCCTTCAGCGTCGCGAGGGCCGTTTCCGCCTCGGGAACCATTGGGCATTCACGCAATTCCTCCAGTTTGTACTGGTAGGCGATCACTAGGCGGCCTTTAGCCTCAGCGAAGCCAACCGGGGCCGTCAGCCGCATGGCCGCCAACGCTTGGCTCTCATGCCTAAGCGCCACGAGTAATTCGCGGGTGATCTCGGTGGCACTTTCGATAACACCAAGAATCGCAGCTTTGGCGGTATGAACAGCCGGCTCGGTCATTGGTTGGGCTCCTATTCGGGAGTGAGACTTCCTCAACTACTTTAGGTAGTTAACCAGCGACATACTTAATAATGATGCTGTTACTTTGTAAGCCGCCTGAAGTTGATTATTGGCCGTGGCGAGTTCTACCGTCACGGTCGTGCTATCCACCCCGACCAGAGAGTCAAGTTGGGTATTGATAATGTTAAGATCAGACGTGTGAGTGTCTGATTTGGTTTGCATCGAGAGTTCCGTCAGCGAATTCTTCTGCTCCAGGTCACGGATGCCGCCGGTCCAGGTGTTCGTGGTCGGATCAAGGCCACCACTAACCGCGCGGGTTAGGAGGGAGAACGCCTGAGACATGTATTGATCCCGTTCGGCGGTCGTGTAAGTTCCAGCCTGATCAGCGGCGGTCTTGGCTGCACGCAATCCGTTGATCAAGTTTTGGAAGGCGGGATCGGTGGACCCGATGTTGAGATTGACGGTCTCGTTCGAGTCTATGGTTAGCTTCTGAGTTCCCCAAGCCATCGTCTGTTGATCAGGAAGCGGTGGTGCAGGCGCTGCTTTACCGTAGTCGCCATCGTAAACGGGATCGTCCCGGCGGCTGTTGCAAATCTGAGGTGGGTGTCGCTCCCCTGAGCCGGTAGGCTCGGGTTGTCGAATCCACGAAGAGGAGCAACACCC
>CAIZDL010000243.1 GCA_903931735.1 uncultured Rhodospirillales bacterium | reverse complement strand
GCCCGCAGCAACTCCGAAAGGGAGGCCCTGGCTTCCGGATCTAAACCCGAGGCTGGTTCGTCGAGCAACAACACCTTTGGCCGGTGAATCATCGCCTGCGCCACCGCAAGGCGCTGACGCAAGCCCCGGGAGAGCCCGCCGACCTTATCGCCAACCCGATCGGCAAGATCGAGTCGGTCGAGCGAATCTTGGATTCTGCGGGTACGGTCTCGCAACGGAACAGCGTATGCCGCAGCCTGATAAACTAGGCA
Organism: uncultured Rhodospirillales bacterium; assembly: GCA_903931735.1. Taxonomy (GTDB): domain Bacteria; phylum Pseudomonadota; class Alphaproteobacteria; order Azospirillales; family Azospirillaceae; genus BOG-933. Next base: position 2,741 of record CAIZDL010000243.1, on the reverse strand, counting down.
TTGATATACGGTGAGGTTATCGTAGAGCCCCAGATCGTCTTGCAGCAAGCCCAGCCGCCGATGAACATCGCGCGGGGACTCGGCAACATCGACCCGATCCACCGTGAGAGTGCCGGAATACGGCCCCTCAAGCCCGGCAATACAGCGCATTAATGTGGTTTTACCGGCGCCATTAGGGCCGACCAAACCGGTTATCGTTCCGGCCTTGATCTCGAACGTCACGCCCCGAAGGGCGCGCTTGGTCGGATAATCGAAAACAAGATTACGAACGACGATCAAGAGCCATCTCGCTTCAGCCTAAAAAATCCGCCCACCCGGTCTCCGGCTCCCACCATGACACCAAGCACTCTGGCCTAACCATAACGCCCGCCCACCGACAGCGCAACGTCCCAGATCCAAGCCCCACCTAAAACAACGGTGGCTCGCCCAAAAGGGCCGCCACCGTTGATCGTTCCGTAGCGATCAACCGCCCATTACTGCGCTGCCAAGCCTTCGGCCATTTGCCGCGCGGGAGGTTGGGTCTGCCCAAAAGCCACCATCACGCGCTGCCCAACCCCTTGGGAAACCCGCAACAGTTTGTCAGCAATCGCCCCCGACTGATCATAGGCCCACAGCACCGTCGGGGTCGCGACCACGCCAATGGCACACGCCGAAGCACCGATCTGACCGAGCAAGGCCACCGCCAACATGATGCTATTTGACGGAATCAACATCCCGCCGCCCCACAACAGGGTGATTTCGCTCGGCCCGGCAATGTAGGTGGCTGCCATGCCACCAGCGGCCGCAACTCCGCACCCCACCGCAGCCCTCTCGCCATCGCTCAACGCACCGGGGTCCGCCGCCGCAGCCACAGCCGGAGCGGCGTCGGTGCCGCTCGCCCCCTGGGCCTGAGCCAAAGCCCCCCTGGGAGCGCCGAACCCGAGCATTGCAGCCACCAGGACCGCAGCGATAACCTTACTCTTCGTCATTCTCGAACTCCCCCGAACTCGTCCAACCGGCATCAGCCGCAGCCAAGCGTTAATTTTACGTCAGCTCAACGGGCAACCGCGCTATCGGCAACCTCTAGCGCTGGGGCACCCCGCGCCGCGACCATCACGCCGGTTTGGGTCAAGCCTCCAAACAGGCTGTCGCCAATCGCACTGAAATTGTTAAAAAATGCCTGGATCGGCAAAATCGCGAAGGTGCCGATGCCACACCCGGAAACCACGATGGTGCCAAGCAGCCCCAACGCCAAAATCGGGGTGGTCGACACGATGGTGGTCGCGCCCGACGACAACATCGCCACCTCACCGGGAGACGTTGCCATTGCGCCGGCAAAACCAGCCAGCGCGCCCGCGATACAGCCTGCCGATTGGGTTTCCCCCTCCGTCAGCGCGCGCACCGTCGGCGCCGCACTATCCTTGTTGGCATCATCGGCCCCGGCCGAGGCGTACATCAGCGAATCGGGACGGGCGGCGAACCACGAGCTGGTGGTGGTCGCAAATTGGGCCGCAATGGAATCCGACTGCTCGATAGCCCACCCAATCGCCGGTTGCGCCGCCGCGGCAAGGGCGCAAGACCCGCCGCCGAGAATCGACAACAGCGGAATAAACATCACCGCCGAGCTGGACGGTACGTGCATCGCGCCGGAGAGCAGCATCAAGCTTTCCGAAGGACCGGCGGCATAAACCGCCGCCATCGCCGCCGTCGCCCCGCCAAGGCAGAAGGCCCCCGGCATCGCCGAATCCGGCAGAGGCGCCACACCGCCAGCGGCAACGCCTGCCCCTGGAGTCGCCTCGGCCACCACCAAAGTCGGCTCAGACGCGGCAGACGCGGCCAGGGCCGGCAATGCCCCGCCCCACACCACAAACGCCAGCGCCGCTGCCGGCAACTTCCAAGAAATCATATTGCGCACGGTTTCCCCCAAATCTCGGGCTTTCCGGGTGTGATGGCCGGGTATAACGACCGGATACGACGCCTCGGCACTCATCACTGGCCGCGTTCCGCCAACTGGTGCGTCACCGGCAGGGTGGGCACTGTGAACAACGCCGCAAGCTCTGTCCCCGTTTGGCGCGCCTGCCAAGCGACGTTGGCGACAATGTTATCCTGCTGCTCGACCGCCCACAACACCACCGGAGTGGCGGCGGCGCCGAGCGAACAAGTCGCGGCAACCACGGTGGACGCAAGGCCAAGCCACAACGTCGGGGTCGATGCCGGCGCGAGCAAGCCACCCGCCGCGATCATCAACGACTCGACCGCACCCGCCCAAAACGTGCTGTAAGCCATTGTTGCGCCACTGGTAACGAGGCAACCGACGCCTTGCTTGGTGGCGTCGGAGAGGCCGCTTCCCCCGGCTGGTGCCGCTGGCGCCGTCGCGGTATCCGCCCCCGCCTGCGCTGCCTGCGCCACCACCATATTGGCGATGCCGATGCTGACGCCCGACTGTGGCGGCATCGCCCAACCATTGGCGGGCAAACCCACAACCAGCGCCGCCGCCACCGCCAGCCCCTTGATGCCGAGTCTCGTCATCCGCATTCCCCTAAACCATAGCCGTATCGGCGGTTAACATATCGCTCTACCGGAGCTTACGCGCCCGAATCTCTTACCCGCGCTGCTGCTGGTCCTTACCGCGCTGCTGCTAGTCCTTACCGCGCTGCTGCTAGTCCTTACCGCGCTGCTGCTAGTCCTTACCGCGCTGCTGCTAGTCCTTACCGCGCTGCTGCTAGTCCTTACCGCGCTGCTGCTAGTCCTTACCGCGCTGC
>CAIZDL010000242.1 GCA_903931735.1 uncultured Rhodospirillales bacterium | reverse complement strand
CCGCCGGTCAGCATGGAAGCTTCCCGGTTGGTGGCTGCGAAAATCTCACTCTGGGCGATCTGGACCAGCACGATCAGCGGATAGGTTGCGAGCCGGCGATAGGCGGTGAGACGGGGGATGCCATCGATGACGCTGGGCGCGTAATAAAGACCGCTTCCTGGCATAGCCGGATCGAGATAAGGCCGGCTGGCCGGCTCCAGGGGGTGGAAAATATCCGGCGCGTCCCCCGCGATCGAGGTTCGGACCCGGATGACCCGGTCCGTCCCGACCAAAGCGATCACGCCGCCCGGACCGATGTCGATCGACTTATAAAAATCGCCGAACAGCGACGGCGGCACCGAAATCACCATCACCCCGGCAAACCGGCCCGAACGATCGAGAATCTTCCGCGTGAATTGCAGGTTTATCTTGTCGGAAATCCGGCCCTTGAGCGGTGGACTGATCAAGAGATCGTCGCGGTCGGAGCGTTGGTGACCCGTGAAGTACGGCCGGTCGCCAAGATAAACCGAGGGTGCACTGTTCGGCAGATTGCTGAATTTGAGGAAGCCGTCCGCCCCGATCACCGCGATCTGGAAAATCGGATCGCCCAGGAGGGGACGGAACCACGTTTCACACTGCCGGCCGAAATTGGCCTCGTCATCCAGAAAAACCGTGCGCAGAGTCATCAGGATGGTGTCGACCCGGTCGACGGTGCGGCGGACATGCTCTTCGAAGGCGCGTGCCAGATTGGCGGCGTTGGACTCCGCGAGGCGCGCGTCGCTGGCCCGGTCAACCGCGGCAATATATCTCTGCCCGGCCCACAGCATCGCGATAAGCACAAGCATTATGGCGAGCGTCGCCGCATAGACGGGAACGCTCCCACGCTCAAAGCGCCAGCGGGCAGGCCGGAAAACAGTCAAGTTGCGCATTTCAGCCACGAAGCCTGAGAGAAGCCGGACGGCCCCGGTTCGGACAGGCTCACGGTACTGCGGAAACGAGCCATCGTCCATGAGTGGCTCGTGTGTCATGCGTGTCCAGCCCTCGGGTTAACGACTGTTCCGGCCGTTCATGCCGTCACTCTGGCCTTCATGAACGTTGAATCCTGGTCGAGGCAGAAATCCTCGGTTCCAGGTGAGGCCGATCGGCCATCCGACGATCCGGCGGCGGCTGGGGTGTCGGGGAAGCATCTCGTTTGCTGCAGTAAGTGCCTCGCCCTCTTGATCTTCAAGCTTATCCCAGCCCAGGCCGATAACCTCAGCCATCAAATCCCACGCCTCCGCGAAGGAAGATTCAGCCCCAACGACGATGACTTCTGGACTTGCGCTATCTTTCGAAAAGTGACCAACTGCTTCCGATCCGTCTAGGGAGCCGATCTTTATGCAGGCGTCAGGTCGGTCATAGAAACCGCTCGACGACGAGGCATCCGAATTCTTCATGCCATCCGCCTTACCCTCGAAGGGGCGCCATTGCCGTTAGCCGCATAGCCTCGCCTCGGGACCTGAGAAAATACAAACTTTTTGTATCGTGTGCAAAAAGAGCCTTACTTAGATTAATTCATCACGATCGGCCCTGCAAGACCATATCTGCACCATCTAACTCAAGGACTTAACGCTAATAATTGGAGCGTTACTATAATAAATTCCGCGAATCTCTGTTTGATACTTCAGGACATACGCCCAAGGTACGGAAGCGGCAGCCAACGCCCGAAGTTCAACCAAGGCCAGAGACTTCTTCGCTATGGGCCGCAAGTCGGCCTGCACACGACAATGATAGCTCTTCTTATGACTGAGGTATGATCTTACATCATACCAGGATACATTGCGCATGATCAATCAGCAATTCCGGACAAGCCTATATTTACCTTAAGATACTCGTATAGTTTGTCCAGTTTGGAGTTATCAGATCACTAGAATTCGTAAACCACCACGACTAGAGCTGCGTGGCAAGGTCTGGCGGGTGATCGATTGGGATCAGCGATCAGCACAGGTGTCGAGTCGCGCCCGGAAGCGGAACGATTTTTGAAGCTTTACCTTGCCGGAATGGAGTCCCCCCTCCCCGAAGAGAGGACCGTTGCGGCCTTGCTCGACAGCTACTCGGCAGCCAAGTTGG
>CAIZDL010000241.1 GCA_903931735.1 uncultured Rhodospirillales bacterium | reverse complement strand
CTCGGCAACTACCTCCACTGGTTCCATCGCACTGGGCTCCAGCATGCCCCAACAGCCCGAGCATGCCTCAATGCTGCAATCGGCGGCGCCGTAGGGCCGCTACTCAAAGTTGCCGTGCCGACTTAACGCGAATTGAGCCTTTCAAATTTCGCGGTTCGAATTCTTATGTATGCCGGTTTGAAGGGCCGCAGCCCCAGCTCGTTGCCCGAGATCGCGCGGGCTTATGGCATCTCCCACGATCACCTGAAGAAGGCGTCGGCGGAGTTATGCCGGCTTGGGCATCTTGAAGCGGTTCGTGGCCGCTCCGGGGGGGTCCAGCTTGCTCATCCGCCCGAGGATATCAGCCTTGGCGCGGTTGTGCGGCGGACCGAGGGCAATGTCACGCTGGTGGAGTGCTTTGACGAAACGACCAACACCTGCCCGCTGCGGGCAGAGTGCCGGTTTCGTGTGGCTTTGAAAGAGGCGCTGGAGGCTTTCTTCGGGGTTCTTGATCGCTATACCCTTGCCGACCTGTTGGCGAGTCGGGAAAAGCTTGGCGGCTGTCTTGGCATCGGGGATGAAAAATGTCCAAAAGCTTCCACCGATCAGGCAATTGGAGATTATCGTGAACGTGACCATCACCTTTGATGTCAGTCTAGCGCGGTTGGTTCATCTTGACTGGCTGGTGCGAGTCGAAGATGCGCTGAACAAAGGGCAGGGCAAGGCTCCGAGCGCTATTCAATATTATCGCGATTGCGACCTCGGTGTCTGGCTTCATGGCGAGGCGCGTCGGCGCTATCGGGATTGTGCGGATATTAAGCGCTTGACTGTCGAGCACCGGCGGTTTCACCACGCGGTAGAGCACGCGGTTATCGCGCTGCATGATGGCCAGCCGCAAAAAGCCCAGGAATATTTGGGGACCGCCCGCCATATTAGTAAAGATATTATTTATCTGCTAACGTTGGTCGAGCTGCGCAATCTGGAGTCGAAGAACAACTCGACGCTGGTGAGTAAGTTATTCGCGGCAGTCGATTCGTTTCTCGATGCTCGCGCCCGTTGGCTTAAGCCGCCGGTGAATAAAGACGCCAGTGTTTCCCTCGATATTACCTACGCTCGTTTGGCGCATTTGCACTGGGCAACCGAGCTGGATCGGTGCTTCCGGAATTTTGGCAAGGGTGTCGCCCTTCAGAGCCATAATTCTTGTGAGTTTGGGACTTGGATCAGGTTGGTTGGTCACAAAAAATATGGGTATCTCCCCGAAATCGCTCTTCTCGATCAGGCGCACCAGGAGTTTCATGAAGCGGCATTGCGCATTATCCGGTGTCTTCAAGACCGCCATGTGCAACGTGCCGACGAAGCTTATGCCGATGTGCAGAATTTAAGCCGGGAAATCGCTTATTACTTAACCCTGGTCGAGTTTCAGCTTGGCGATGAGCTTCGAAAGGAGACCTCGCTTGGCGCCCCGAATCGCAAAATTTTTGATCCATCCTGCGGCTGCGGGCCGAATTGTTCCGATGAGAAACCATCATGACGGCGCACGGGGGCGCTGGGTATAGTGGCAGGGTCGGATTTCAAAAATTTTGGCGGTGGCTATCATGAATGACAAGGAACGGGTCGCGTTATCGTCGGTGGTCGCGAGTGCCGTGATGGCGAGTGCCAAATTGGTGGTTGGTTTGATGACCGGCAGCCTTGGGGTGCTCTCCGAGGCGGCACACTCTTTGGTTGATTTGTGCGCCGCCGGGCTGAGCTTTTATGCGGTTAGCGTCTCCGATCAACCCGCCGATACCGAGCACCCCTATGGGCATGGTAAGATCGAGAGTGTGTCGGCACTGATCGAAACCGGGTTGCTGTTTATTACCGGGCTGTGGATCTTGCGGGAAGCGGTGCTGCGTCTGGTTTACGACGCCGTGGCGGTCGAGGTTACGTGGTATGCGATTGGGGTGATTGTCGCCTCGATCGCGATTGATATCGGGCGGTCGCGCGCGCTTATGAAGGTGGCAAAAGCGACAAAAAGCCAAGCTCTTGAAGCAGATGCGCTTCACTTCTCGTCTGATATTCTATCGTCTGTGGCTGTTCTTGTTGGCCTTTGCTGTGTCTCCGGGGGGTATCCGGCTGGCGATGCCGTTGCCGCGATTCTGGTGTCGGTGGTTGTTTTCCGGGTTGGCTATGATATGGCCCGGCGCACCATCAATGTTTTGATCGATGCCGCGCCGGATGGCATCGCGGACCGGGTTACCGAAGTCGCGCAGGCGGTGCCGGGTGTGGCCCGGGTGGAGCAGGTGCGAGCCCGGCCGGTGGGGGCTTCGGTGTTGATCGAGGTGCTTATCCGGGTCAGCCGGACCATGCCGCTTGATGCTGCCCGTGAGGTTTGCGACGCTGTTGCGGCGGCGGTGGTCAAATCGTTGCCCGAGGCGATTCCTTCGGTCAAGGCCGAACCGGTGGCGCTCAATAATGAGTCGGTGCTGGACACGGTTCGAATCACGGCGGCCCGGCTCGGCTTAATGGTTCACGATGTTGGTGTTCAATCGCTGGGCGGCCGAACCCACATCAGCTTCGACATTGAAGTTGATGAAAACATGAATATCCAAGCTGCTCACGCCATTGCCGATGGGGTGGAAACCGAGATTCGTAAAGAACTCGGCGATGATGTTCAGGTGGACACCCACATCGATCCGCGTCGTTTTAATGTCATGATCGGTAATTGTGTTGCGCCGACTACGCTCGATGACATCAAAGAGCGGATCAAACAGGCGGCGGCCACGGTAAAAGATGTGGTCAAGGTACAAAATATTCGGGTCCAAGAGGGCGACGACGGCCTTTATGTGTCGTTGTCTTGTTTGTTTCAGGCAAAGACTTCGGTGAGAATTGTTCATAGCGCGACGGTGGCAGTGGAAACTCAAATCCGTCATTCTGTTCACCGAATCAGCCGGGTTGTGGTCCACGCCGAACCCACCTTCGATATCCCCTAAAACGAGAGCGCGACTAGGCACAACCGCGGGTGACGGAGATTGAGAGTGGCCAAAATCAACGAAAAACAGGTTTCAAAACAGGCGACGATCGCCGGCGCAACGCTGGGTGGGGTCGCGGGAACGGCGGTGGGGGCTGGCTCGGGAGTTGCCATTGCAAGCCATCTTGGCCTGTGTGCCCTTGGGGGTATGGCGTCCTGCGGGCTGCTCTTGCCGATTATCGGGGCTGCGATTGGCGGCGTTACGGCTCGGGAATTGGTGGGGGCTCGAATAAAGGGGGCCATCAAACCCAAAAAAACCGCCCTTTAGCATCGACAACTGGCGCAAGTTTCAAATATTCCGGAGTATAAATCATGCCTGTTACCACGGTTTGTCCGCTTGGCAATGTTCCTGGCACGCAAATGGGTCTTAACGCCGGCCTGGGGCCTCATATGGGATTGGGTCCGCATTTGGGTATGGGGTTGGGCGCCGGTCCGGGTGCTCATCTTGGGATTGGGGCTGGGGGGATTGGGGCCGGGGCCGGTTTGGCCCCCTGTCCCCTTGCGGGCGCGGCCAAGGGCGTTACGGCCGCGATGGGGCAGAACGTTGTTGCGGCGGCTCCCGCCGGGGTTGGCAAAGTTGCGCTGGCGGGGGGGAGCATTGTCGGCGGCAAGGGCCTCAGCCTGGGTCTTGGCATTGGGTTGGGGCTGTGGGGGCCGTTGGTGTTGGCCGGGTTCAGCGCTGCCGGTGTTTACGTTTTGTGGAAAACCTATCAGGGCACAAAGCCGGCGACCGATGAAGAGGCGGAAATCACAGAGGCGCTCGGGCAGCGTTAGAGCGGGTCCTTTGTCAAGCCTGCGGCTTGCCTCCCTTTGGGGGTGCCGCGGGCTTGATCGCGACACACCGATGGAATCCTTCTGGGTCTTCTGTAATGATAGGGCACCTGATCGCCACTGGAGGCTGGAGCTTAGATGGCCGTGGGCACTCCTCAACTCGTGACATTCGCGGGAATGTTCGCGCGCCTGCTGAGGGCTGTGGCTGGCCATTATAATCGCCATGAGTCCCGATGAGCGCGACTTTTGATGAAGTTCGTGCGGCGGCCGAGGCGGGAAGCGCCTTGGCGCAAGCGGCGCTTGGCCGGTTGTATGAAAGCGGCCAAGAGATTGAACGCGACGATGCCGAGGCGGCGCACTGGTATTTCCTTGCGGCTGAGCAGGGAGACGCCGCCGCGCAGTTTAGCCTCGGATATATGTTTGCCAGCGGGCGAGGAGTGCCAAAAGATTATGAAGAGGCGGTGAAATGGTTTAGTAATTCCGCTGAACAGGGTAACCTGAGTGCGCAATATATTTTGGGCTTGATGTATGAAAACAGCCAGGGCGTGCCCAAGGACGTTTCAGAAGCAATTCATTGGTATTATAAAGCAGCCCAACACGGAGATGTTAAAGCCCAGCTCCGGTTGGCAAATATTTATTCTCAGGGTATTTCAGTCGAAATAGATGATGTTGAGGCCGCAAGTTGGTATCATAAAGCTGCCGAGCAGGGGGATGTCGAGGCGCAGTATGAATTGGGGATGATGTATTCGCTGGGTCGGGGTGTTGCTCAAGATTATGGCGTCTCGATGTATTGGTATCGGTTGGCCGCCGAACAAAAAAATGGCCGGGCGCAATATGCACTCGGTTTAATGTGCGCAAGTGGCCGCGGTGTGGTCAAAGACTATGCAACCGCCGAGAAATGGTGGCGGGAAGCGGCAGAGCAAGGTAACACCAGGGCCGAGTTCGCCTTGGGCAATATGTATGAGCATGGCTATGGCGTGGTGAAAGATGTCGTAATGGCCGTTAGTTGGTATCAGCGGGCGGCTGAAGGTGGGGACGCGGAAGCACAACGAGTTCTCGGTTTTATGTACTGCAATGGCGTGGGAATAACCACTGACTATGGGGCGGCGATCAAATGGTTTGGTCTTGCCGCCGATCAAGGAGATGCGAAGGCACGATATAATTTAGGGCTGATGTATAAAAACGCCCAAGGCTCTGAGCAAAATTATGAAAAGGCGCTGGGTCTGATCGAGGCTGCCGCTGAAGATGGGTTGGGTGCGGCCCAATTTAGTTTGGGAATTATGTATTACGATGCGCTTGGCACCGATAAAAATTTTGAAGAGGCTAAAAAGTGGTTTCAAAGTTCCGCCGAACAAGGTTATGCGAACGCTCAGCTAATGATGGCCTTTATTTATTACCGGGGGCATGGTGTTAAAAAAGATTACGCTGAAGCTCTTACTTGGGTCGAACGGGCCGCCGCTCGTGGTGAGAGCCACGCGCAGGAGTTGCGCAAGGCGATCGAGGCCCGGATCGCGTTGGAGCGGATGGCGACTACTCAGCGCGGCAGGTGAACGCTGTGTCTGTTCCCGAAATTGAGGCCGGCAGTCGACTGAGTTTGGATCGATGTGGGATATTGAGAGGGAGCGGCACTTGCCATTGGGCGGATTTTCGATATACGGTGCCGACGAAGCGGGCGATGCCGTCAACCGGGGGTCGGTGACGACACTTGCGCTTTTGGTGGAAGTACGGCAGAGCTTAAACGATGAGTGCCACGCGGGCGGGATCGCGCGGCAAGCCAGAGGGTTGTGAGGGGTATGGCGACATTTCCCATGGGGACGGGGCAGGGTCTTTGGTCGTGTCCCGCAGGTGCGGGGCTGGCGCCGGGTCTTCATGCCAAAGCGGCGGCGACCACGACGGTCGCGGCGACCACGACGGTCGCGGCGACTGGCACGGGGGGAGCGTGTGTCGTGCCGGCGGCGCTCGGGATGCCGGGGCATGGTATGGCTGGAGCCGGGGCAGGGGCCGGGGCCGGAAAATCGATGATGATCAAGGGCATGGCCGCTGGCGGCGGCGGGTGCAAAGCCCTTAGTCTGGGGATCGGGATCGGGCTCGGTCTGTGGGGGCCGGCGGTTTTGGCCGGGCTGGGCGCGGCGGCGGCCTATAGTTTGTGGCGTAGCCGTGCCGCCATCAACGCGCTGAGCGAAGATGAGAATGAAATCGGCGAAGCATTGTCGGGCCGATGATGGCTCCAGGCGGAGGTGAATCGATGACTGATGAGACTGTTCAGAGTGAGGGTGGGCTGCGGGCTCGCGTAATGGCGGCGTTTAGCTACCTGGGGATTCTTTGTTTTGTTCCGCTATTGTTAAATCGCGATGACGAGTTTGTTCAATTTCACGCCCGTCAAGGGTTGGTGCTGTGGATGTGGGGCGTGCTTGCTATTTTTGCGCTGAGCCTGCCGGGCATCGGCAAGTGGTTCTTTAGTTTCTCCGGACTGACTATCATGGCCTTTTCGGCGTTGGGGCTGATCTCGGTCGTGCTTCAGCGGGCGTGGCGGCTGCCTTTGATTCACGTCGTGGCGGATCGGCTGTGAGGGGCTCTGCCCGTCGTTTTCTGGGAGGTGGTGTTATGCCTGGGATCATGTTTGGATTGTTGTGTGTTGCGCTTGGATTGTTGGGGTTGAGCGCGTGGTGGTGGTCTGTTGTTGAGGTGTTGCGCGGTGTTTTTCCGCTTGTTTTGGT
>CAIZDL010000240.1 GCA_903931735.1 uncultured Rhodospirillales bacterium | reverse complement strand
ATGCCTTCTGCGAAGCAATGCTCGGGTTTCTGAGAGAAAAAGTCCCGAAGAACTGGGCAAGCTGGTGCGACGACGTCTCAGATAACTTTCGAGTTATTTCGCCAAAGGATTTTCGGATTCTGAGGTGAACAGGGTATACAACGTTTTCGTTTGACCTTAAATTGACCTTAAACCATCGGCGCGCGGTTTCAGCCCCCCGGGCCGGGGCTTTGTTGGGCCGACCCGTTGCCGCCGTCGTGTCCTCATTCTTGTTTTCCGTGTGAAATTCACCATGCCCACAGTTCTGGTCGCCGGCGGGGCCGGCTATATCGGTAGCCACACCTGCAAGGCTTTGACCGCGGCCGGTTTCACACCGGTGGTTTATGACAACCTTTCGTCTGGTCATCGCTGGGCGGTGCGCTGGGGACCGCTGGAGATTGGCGATATTCGCGATGAAGCCCGGTTAACCGAGGTTTTGCTTCGTTATCGCCCGGCGGCGGTGCTCCATTTCGCGGCGCTGATCGCGGTGGGAGAGTCGGTGATCGCGCCCGGTAAATATTACCAAACCAACGTCGCCGGTTCGATTGCCCTGCTAAATACAATGCGCGCCCAGGGGATCGATACCCTGGTCTTTTCCAGCACCGCCGCTGTTTACGGCGTGCCGCTCTGCCAACCTATCGACGAGACGCAGCCCCGCGCGCCGGTCAACCCCTATGGCTGGAGTAAAGCGATGGTTGAGCAGATTATTGCCGACCACGCCACCGCTCACAACCTGCGCTGGGCGGCGTTGCGCTATTTCAACGCTTGTGGAGCCGACCCCGACGGCGAAAGCGGTGAGGAGCATGATCCGGAATTGCATCTGATTCCTCGCGCCTTGATGGCGGTTGCCGGGCGCTTGCCTCATCTCGATCTTTTCGGCACTGATTATCCGACCCCCGACGGCACCTGTGTCCGGGATTACATCCATGTGAGCGACCTTGCTGCGGCCCATGTCGCGGCGTTACGCTATCTGCTTAGCGGCGGTGTTTCGGTGGCGGCCAATTTGGGGGTTGGGCGCGGTTTTTCGGTGCGCGAAGTCATTGCCGCCGTCGAGGCGGTGACTGGTCGGCCGGTGCCGTTAAAATATGGTCCCCGGCGCGAGGGCGATCCTGCGGAGTTGGTCGCCGACCCCGCTCTGGCCATGCGGACATTTGGGTTCAAACCGCGCTTCACCGAGTTGTCGGAGATGGTGGCCACCGCGTGGAACTGGCATCGCCCGCATTGGATCTCTTCCTGACGCGCGGGTCATTTTTCTCCTTATTTTTCCCCTTGATGTCGGGGCTCGGGCTTTCCAAGTAGAAGGACGGGCGGATGCCGCGTCGGGTCCGCCCGCCTGCGCTTTTGCAGGCGTGGCCTTCGTGGCACGTCGGGCCCGGAGCGGATACCGCGATGGGGACTTGCCGCGATGAGATCGCTCACGAAGGAGGATCATCATGCGCACCTTTGATCTATCGCCGTTATTCCGGTCCACGGTTGGGTTCGATCATCTTACCCAGGCTTTGGATACAGCACTTCAAGCGAGTGAAAACTCGCTGGCTTATCCCCCCTATAATATTGAAAAGACTGGGGAAGATGCCTATCGCATCACTATGGCGGTGGCAGGTTTTTCCGCCGACGAATTGGAAGTCATGACCCATGAAGGCACGCTGCAAGTCAAAGGCCGCACCAAGGCCGAGCCCGAGACCGGCCAAGCCGTCTATCTTTATCACGGCATCGCGGCCCGGGCTTTTGAGCGGCGCTTTCAACTAGCGGACTATGTTCACGTCACCGGCGCGCGGCTGGAAAACGGGATGCTGTTTGTGGCGTTGGCCCGTCAGGTGCCCGAAGCGCTTAAGCCGCGTGCCATTGCCATCCATGCTGGCCCGGGGAATGCGGGCTCAACGCAGTTGACCAGCAGAGCCGCATAAACCGGCGGGGGGGGGCATGGGTTCCGTTGCCCCGCTCTAGAATTAAATAGGTGAAGAGTGGTCACCGATCCAACCTGATCGGTGACCACTCTAGTGGCGCCAGGACTGAGCAGTCCCGATCCCGAGCAAGAAAGCAAAGCTCGCGGCGACTGCTGGCATTTGCAGGCTGAAATCTGCCATGGCGTGCAGGCCAACCAAAACGACGATACTTGCTGCCATGGCCGGGAAAACCAGATGTTGCCGCCGGTCCATAACTCCAAAGCCTGCCTATCCGGTTGACGCAGACACCCACTAGGTATAGTATTTTATAGAAAGTTGCTGGTCTGGCCAGCAATGCGTTGGAAATGGAGATCTGGGATGAATGCATCTGCCCCGAAGTTGATGGATGTTGAGCAACGCCCT
>CAIZDL010000239.1 GCA_903931735.1 uncultured Rhodospirillales bacterium | reverse complement strand
TCACGCAAACTTATTGATCTTTGGGAAGCCGTTTGGCGGCAACTTGCCCACCGAAGCGCGGGCGCCAAGCCAAGGGCGGAGATCCTGCTCTGTCCGGGTGCGTTCCCCGGTACGCCAGGACAGGCCAGCGGCAAACTTGAGCGTGATCAGGTCAGCAAGGCTGGCGTCTTTATATTTCTGAAGGATAACCCCCCGGCCACGGGTCATCACCGGCAACTCTTCCAGCATAAACACCAACAACTTTCGGCTATTCCCAATCACCGCCACCGCATCATCACCGCGCTCGGCGTTAACGGGAAAGCAGATGCGGGCTTCAAGAGTGTCCTCAACGTTGAGCACCTGCTTGCCGGCCCGGGTTTGGGCCAGCACCTCATTTTCCTCGACCTGAAAACCGCGCCCATCTTCCGAGGCCACCACCAGACGCCGGCCCGGTTGATGCTTGAACAGCGCGACGATTTCGGCCTCGTTGCCAAGGTCGATCATCAAGCGCACCGGTTCGCCAAAGCCGCGCCCCCGGGGCAATTTATCAACACCAAGGGTGTAGAAACGGCCGTTGGTGCCAAACACGATCAGCTTGTCGGTGGTCTCGGCATGGAGAATAAAGCGCGGCTTATCGCCCTCTTTATACTTAATTTCGGTAGTATCGACCTCGAGAAGCCAACCTTTCACCGCCCGAATCCAGCCCTTATCCGAACATAAAATGGTTACTTGTTCCCGCTCGACCGTGGCTTCAAGTGGAATCTCAATGTCCTTTGGCGCATCGCCAATGTCAGTACGGCGCCTCCCCAGCTCGGTGGTCTTGCCAAACTTCTTTTTAATCTCGGCAATCTCGGCGCCAATCATTTGCCAGCGCACCAACTCCTTCGACAACAAGTCTTCGAGCGCCGCTTTTTCACCGGCGAGGGAGTCGTGCTCGCGGCGAATCACCAGTTCTTCCAACTTATGCAGCGCCCGCAGGCGCATATTGAGAATAGCCTCGGCCTGCACGTCGGTCAGCCGAAAGCGACGCATCAACGCCTCTTTCGGGCGCTCCTCAAAGCGAATGATCCGAATGATCTCATCGAGGTTGAGGTAGGCGATCAGGAACCCGTCCAGCACCTCCAACCGATGCTCGATTTTGCCAAGGCGATGACGCGAACGGCGCTGAAGGACCTCGTGGCGATGATCGAGAAACGCCTTCAACACCTGCCGCAACGTCATGACCCGAGGCACGTTGTCGCCATCGAGCACGTTCATGTTGAGGCTGAACCGGATCTCAAGATCGGTGCTCTGAAAGAGCGACGCCATCAGCACTTCGGGATCGACGTTACGGTTTTTTGGCACCAGCACCAGCCGTACGTCTTCGGCCGACTCGTCCCGTACGTCTTCCAGCAAAAACAGTTTGCGCGCGGTCAACAGCTCGGCGATCTTTTCAACCAGCCGGGATTTTTGGACCTGATACGGGATCTCGGTAACAACGATCTGCCAAGTGCCCTGGGCCAGCTTCTCCACCGCCCAGCGCGCACGCAGCCGAAACGAGCCCCGGCCGGTCCGATAGCTTTCAACCACCGACGTCCGCTGCTCAACCAGAACGCCACCGGTTGGGAAATCTGGCCCCGGCATCAAGCTCACCAACTGCTCCACCGAGGCGTCGGCGTGTTTGATCAGATGCCGCAAGGCGTCGCAAATTTCGCCGACATTGTGGGGCGGGATCGAGGTGGCCATACCGACAGCAATACCGGTCGCACCATTTGCCAACAAATTCGGGAAGTTAGCCGGCAACACCACCGGCTCCTCGCCATCGCCATCGTATGTCGCACGAAAGTCGACCGAATCCTCGTCGATGCCTTCCAGCAACGCCCGCGCCACCTCGGTCAACCGGGCCTCGGTGTACCGCATGGCGGCGGCGTTATCGCCATCGATGTTGCCAAAGTTCCCCTGGCCGTCGATCAACCGGTAACGTACAGCAAAATCCTGAGCCAAACGCACCAGGGCGTCATACACCGCGACATCGCCGTGGGGGTGAAATTTACCGATCACATCGCCGACCACCCGCGCCGACTTTTTGGGTGGCAAGTCAGGTTCCAGCTTCAGAATACTCATGGCATACAGCAGGCGGCGATGCACAGGCTTCAAGCCATCGCGGACATCGGGCAGCGAACGCGCCATGATCGTCGACAACGCATAGGCGAGGTAGCGCTCCGAAAGAGCAACCGCCAGCGGTTTGTCCTGAACGTCGGAATCGGCGGGAATTGCCTTCATGGTGCCCATAAATCAAGTGGATAAATCAGGAGTTACCCGGCTTCACTAGCAGATTCGACGCCACGCGGCCAGCCCGTTCCGCAAGACGGCGCCGCGCCGGGGGCAAACCGCCATGAAGATGCTGATTGAGAAAAAACCCGGTCAGCGCCAACCCTTGCCGAACCTCCTCCGCCCCACCCCCGCCCTGCCCAACCAGAAAGCCCGGCAGCGCCAAAAGCCGCCCGCCCCATGGCTCGGCGACCGCGTGTGAAACAGCACGGCCGGTGCGCGGGCTCACCGCCACCAAGCCATGGCTGACGCCGCTGACGGCGCAGCGCGATAATTCGAGGCCAAAACCAAGTTCGGCCAGCAACCCAAGCTCCCACCGTACGGTGGCTTCGGCCCACAACGGCTGGTCCAGCGCCTCCAGCAACGCCACCAAGCCGTGGTAAACCGCCGGGTGCGGCTCCCGCTCGGGCAGCCCCGCTTCAACCAACGCGCAGGCGGAAACCAGCGCCGCCAACCGTTCGGGCTGATCCAGCACCGCCACGCCATAACTGCGCACCGGCTCCAGGGCAAAGCGGCCGAGTCGGTCTTGCAGTCGGGCGCGCCAGCGGGCCGAGACCTGCGTGCCCGGCTCAACGACCCCCCGAAAGGCCGCCCGAGACTTGGCCCCGGGGTTGGCGCCCGGGCTGGTATTGGCGGCTCGCACCAAGCCATTATGCCGGCCACGCGCCTCGGTCAGCAGGCAAACCAGCGCCGAAGCCTCGCCATAGGGGCGAGCCGAGAGCACCAACGCCTGATCGGTCCACTCCACGCTAGCTCCGACGCTCCCAACCTGCCGTGGCACCCAAATAGAGGCAATACAGCACAGCCAGTGTCATAGGCAAACCATGGCGGGGCCAAAGATCGAGCGCCGCCCCCACAATCGAAGGACCGCTAATCGTCCCCACAGTGTACGCCATGATAAACAGAACATTGGCGTGGGCGAGATCGGCCAGCGGAAACTTGTGGCCAACTTCGGTCAACCCCAAAGTATAATAGCCCGAGGTTGCCCCGCCCCAAAGAAACAAAAGCGGCCATATCAACCAGCTCTCGGCGACAAGATCGAATCCGGCGACAAACACCAAGCAGAGCACCGAAATAATGACCAACACGCGCCGTGATCCGACCCGATCGGCAAACCACCCCAGCGGCAATTGCCAACCGAGCCCCCCCGCCGCGAACATCGAAACCATCAACACTGCCGCCGCCTGCCCCAGCCCGGCCCCCTCACCATAAAGCGGAAGCAGGGTGAAAAGAGCGATTTCGGCAAAACCACCCGCGAACCCGGCCAAAATCGTGCCCGGCGCCACCCTGAACAGTGCCCAGGACCAACCACCGCCATCGGCGCGCATCCCGCCCGCCGGCACGCAACGCCTGCCCACCAGCGGCGGCACCGCCGCCAACAACAAAAGGCCGGTCGCAACCACAAAGGGCCACGCGCCGGTGATCCCGGTGACATGCAACACCATCGGCCCCACCGCGATCCCGGCCGCCCACAAAGTGGCATAAAGGCTAACGGCGCGCCCCCGATTGGCGTTGAGCACGATCCGGCTCAACCAAGTTTCGCTGACCACCCATTGCAGCGCGAGGCCAAACCCCATCGCAAAACGCAAGCCAAACCACGCCAACACCGAATCGAGCACCGGGAACAGCGCCACCGCCGCTGCCGACACCACACACCCCAGCACCAAAGTCTGAACCGTGCCAAACCGGGCGATCAGACGCGGCGCCCAAGGTGCCGTGGCCAGCACCGCAAGTGCCGGCATGGCGGCATTGATACCGACCAACGCGGCACCGGCCCCCGCCGCCGTCATGTTGAGCGCGATCAACGGGATCGTCATACCCAGCGTCAGCCCGACGGTAACGGCGCTCGCCATCACCACCGCCAAGCCGCGCTGGCGCTGAGATGCGGTGAGACGATCGGCCTCTGTGTCTGGGCCTGTGGCCTCTGTGTCTGGGCCTGTGGCCTCTGTGTCTGGGCCTGTGGCCTCTGTGTCCCGGCCATGATCGGTCACCGCGAGGGTCCCCCTTCGGCCGAAACAGCGTGTGCGATCCGCCCCACCCGATCAACGAGAGACGAATCGGCGCGCGACAGGCTTAGACTCGGGCTTACCGCGCGACTCGGGCTTCGACTCGGGTTTGGGGTCGACGACCACCGGAGCCGGCGCCGCCAGCTTACCCAGTTGGCTGACCAACTCGGACATATGCCGCCCCAACTGCCGAATTTCGTCTTGAACCGCACCGATTTCCGACTTCGACTGGGGTTCTCCCTCCTCGGCCTCTTCGTTATCCAACCCCAATACCGCCTCAAAGCGCCGCTGGACCTGCGCTGGCAACCGCTCCTGGGCCTCGGTAAACCGGCTCTGCAAACCCTCGAACAAATGATGCTGATCCTCGGCCTGCTGAACGATTTCATCGTGAAGCCCGGCCTGGGCCTTTTCAATGCGAACCAACTGCTCCGCAATCCGGCTTAATTGCTCACGAGACCGGGTAATTTGCTCATTCAGGTGGCCACTCTGCTCGCCAAACCGGCCAAGTGGCGCGCGAACCGGCGGCGATGGTGGCGGCGGAGGGGCGGGCGGTGCTGGGGGAGGCGGCGGCGGCGGAGGAGGAGGCGGAGGTGGGGGCGGAGGCGGCGCTGCTGCCGCGACCAACGCAACCTCCTCGGCCCGGGCCAACTGTTCGCTCTGCCGGCTCACCTGCTCGCCAATCCGCGCGATTTGGGCGCTCAACCGAGAATTGGCCGCCTCCAAACGGGCCAGTCGCTCGTCATGACCTTCGGCCAGGCTCACCAGCCGTTGCATCAGGGGCTTTAATTGATCGGCAGGATTGGACATTCAAATACTCTTCCGGATTTTTAAGGTCGGCGGTCTCAGTATGCTGGCGGCCCCAGTATGTCGGGTGTATGACCACGGCCAGGGGTGATCGGTGAGTTTAGCAAACAAAATCGTCCTAAAGACGAACCAACGCACGATACACGGTCATGGCCGTCCCTGCAAACCGCTCGCGCAAATAAAATCAACGTGCGATCCAGCCGCCATCGACCGAGATCGATGTTCCGGTGATCGACTGGGCACCGTCCGACGCCAAAAACACCGCGATTGCCCCAACCTCCTCCACGGTAACGAAGCGCCGGGTCGGCTGGGGCGCCAGCAATATGTCGCGGATCACCTCGTCCCGCGACTTGCCATGAACCTTGCATTGGTCGGCGATCTGCTTTTCCACCAGTGGCGTCCAAACATAACCGGGGCAAATCGAATTGCAGGTAACACCAAACTCGGCGGTCTCCAACGCCACCACCTTGGTCAAACCCATGACCCCGTGCTTGGCCGCGACATAAGCCGACTTGAAAGGAGAGGCAACCAAAGCGTGTGCAGACCCAGTGTTGATAATCCGCCCCCACCGCCGTTCTTTCATCCGTCCAACAACCGCGCGGGTGGCATGGAAGACGGCTGTCAAATTGATGGCAATAATCTCATCCCACTTATCGAGCGGAAACGACTCGATCGGCGAGACATATTGAATACCGGCGTTATTGACCAAAATATCGATCGGGGCAATCCGGGCATCGGCTTCTGCGATCATCGCCGCAATTTCTTCCGGCTTCCGCATGTCTGCGCCCGAAAACCCAACGGTGACACCGGTTTCGGCCTCCAGCGTCGCACAAAGGTGGGTGATTTCAGCGGCATCTCCAAAACCATTAAGGACCACATTGGCCCCCGCCGCGGCAAGAGCACGGGCCACCCCAAGGCCGATACCGCTGGTCGACCCCGTAACCAGCGCCGTCCGC
Organism: uncultured Rhodospirillales bacterium; assembly: GCA_903931735.1. Classification (GTDB taxonomy): domain Bacteria; phylum Pseudomonadota; class Alphaproteobacteria; order Azospirillales; family Azospirillaceae; genus BOG-933. The sequence continues at coordinate 8,009 of CAIZDL010000239.1, read as the reverse complement.
CCGGACAAACCCCGGCCGGGCACCAACGGAAGAGGCGGAATTTGGCTGGTCATGATTTCATCCTTCGCGCAAAATAAAACGGCGTCGCGCAAATGTAGCGTAAGTCGAACTGGAACGGGAGCGCTCCGTATACCCGCCCCCACAAGCCGCGCCCGCCCGGTTTTGCCAGAATGGGGTGCGACCAAACGACTCGGGGGCGCCCACCTGCCCAATTCCGCGCACTTTGCTATTGCACCGCAACCCGGTTTACGATTCGATTGTTCTCGCGAGCAAAGTTAGGGTCGCCAATCGCGACAACACAGAACTGTTGCCCTGAGGACGAGATTGCTATGGCGACCAGACATGAAATAAAATCTGTTATTCGCGATCTTCAAACATTCAGCCAAGGCAACATTACCCAGGAACAACGCGCCCAGATCGCTGCCGCGCTTGGGCTCTTGTATGAAGCCTTCGCGATGGCGACACTCCACGAGCGGGGGATAAATGTCGATATCAGCAGCATTTGCGGCTTTGTGAAATTCGTCAACGTCATTCCTTTGAACGTCAGCCGCTCATCACGACAAGCGGCCTAAAGCCCGGCCAGGGCTGGCCTTACGGGTCACCAGCCTCCGCCCTCCATCTCCGGGAGGCTGCCCACCCGCAAAATCACTTGCGTCGCGGGACAAGGGCTGATAACAGAACGCCTCATGAACAAGCAACTCAGCATCCGCGGCGCGCGGGAGCATAATCTCAAGAATATCGACATCGATCTGCCGCGCGATCGGTTGATCGTTATTACTGGGCTGTCGGGGTCTGGCAAGTCCTCGCTTGCCTTCGACACCATTTATGCCGAGGGACAGCGACGCTATGTCGAAAGTCTGTCAGCCTATGCCCGCCAATTCCTGGAGTTGATGCAAAAGCCCGACGTCGACAGCATTGAAGGGCTTTCGCCGGCCATTTCCATCGAACAAAAAACCACATCGCGCAACCCACGCTCGACCGTGGGCACGGTGACGGAAATTTACGACTACATGCGTTTGCTGTACGCGCGGGTGGGGGTGCCCTATTCCCCCGCAACCGGGTTGCCGATCGAAAGCCAAACGGTTAGCCAAATGGTCGACCGCATCCTGGCTTTACCCGACGGCACCCGGCTTTACCTGCTGGCGCCACTCGTGCGCGGGCGCAAGGGCGAGTATCGCAAAGAACTTCAGGAGCTTCGCAAGCAAGGGTTCCAACGGGTCAAGGTCGACGGCAAAATTCATGAAATCGACGAGGTGCCGGCGCTCAATAAAAAGCTCAAGCATGACATTGAGGTGGTGGTCGACCGTTTGGTGGTTCGCGACGGGCTCGGAACCCGCCTTGCCGATTCCGTTGAAACGGCACTTCGACTTGGCGATGGCCTGCTGTTCGCCGAGTTGGTGGATGGCGGCGAACGCATTACCTTTTCGGCGAAATTCGCCTGCCCGATCAGTGGGTTCACCATTTCTGAGATTGAGCCAAGGCTGTTTTCCTTCAACAACCCGTTTGGCGCCTGCCCGGCCTGCGACGGGCTGGGCCAAAAGCTCTATTTCGACCCGCTGCTGGTGGTGCCTGACGAACGGTTGACCTTGCGCAACGGCGCGATTGCGCCTTGGACCGGAACGCAGTCCGCCTATTACCTGCAAACCCTCGAGTCGCTTGGGCGACATTATGGGTTTAGCACCGACATACCTTGGGCAGACATGCCTGAGGCGGCCAAACAACTGGTGCTCTACGGCAGCGGCAACACCCCGATTACGCTCAAATTTGAGGATGGTGTCCGCAAATTTGAGACCACCAAGCCGTTCGAGGGCTTGATCACCAACCTTGAGCGACGCTGGAAGGACACCGAGAGCGCCTGGATGCGCGAAGAACTCGGCAAATATCAATCGGCCCAGCCCTGCGAAGCCTGCAATGGCCAACGACTAAAGCCGGAAGCGCTGGCGGTAAAAATCCGTGGCTTGCATATCTCCCAAATCACGCAACTGTCTATCCGGCAAGCGGCTGAATGGTTTGGCGAGCTAAATGGCCACCTCCGCCCTAAGGACCAGGAAATCGCCGCCCGCATTTTGAAGGAAATCAATGAGCGGCTGGGATTTCTCAATAATGTTGGCCTCGAATATTTAACTCTTAGCCGCAACTCTGGCTCACTCTCCGGCGGCGAGAGCCAGCGCATCCGCCTTGCCTCCCAAATCGGCTCGGGGCTGACCGGCGTTCTTTATGTCCTCGATGAGCCCTCGATCGGCCTGCACCAGCGCGACAACGACCGGCTTTTGAGCACGCTGGTGCGCCTGCGCGACATTGGCAATACCGTGATCGTGGTCGAGCACGACGAGGACGCCATTCGCCACGCCGACTGGCTGGTCGATATGGGGCCTGGCGCGGGCATCCACGGCGGCTATGTCGTGGCTGAAGGCACACCGGAGGAGGTCCAGGCGAACACCAACAGCGTCACCGCCCAATACCTTTCCGGCCGGTCGTTCATCCCGGTGCCACCGACCCGCCGGCCCGGCCATCCCGGCCAATTTCTAGAAATTGTTGGGGCGCGAGCCAACAATCTCAAAGAGCTGACGGTAAAACTTCCGCTTGGCACCTTCACATGCGTCACCGGGGTTTCGGGTGGCGGCAAATCCACCCTGATCGTCGAGACTCTCTACAAAGCGCTGGCCCGCCGGCTCAATGGCGCGAGGGAGCATCCGGCCGAGCACGATGCCATCCACGGCGTCGAATTTCTCGACAAAATCGTCGATATTGATCAATCCCCGATCGGCCGGACGCCGCGCTCGAACCCCGCCACCTACACCGGAGCGTTCACGCCGATTCGCGACTGGTTTTCCGGGCTGCCAGAGGCAAAAACCCGGGGCTACGGGCCAGGACGGTTCTCCTTCAACGTCAAGGGGGGGCGCTGTGAAGCTTGCCAGGGTGATGGGCTGATCAAAATCGAAATGCACTTTCTTCCAGATGTTCACGTCACCTGCGACGTCTGTAAAGGTAAGCGCTACAATCGGGAAACACTCGATATAACCTTCAAAGACAAAACGATCGCAGATGTTCTCGATATGACTGTCGAGGAAGGCGCCACGTTCTTTAAGGCAGTGCCCTCAATTCGCGATAAGCTTGAGACTCTCGACCGGGTTGGCCTGGGCTATATTCGGATTGGCCAGGCGGCAACCACTCTTTCGGGCGGCGAGGCCCAGCGGGTTAAACTGGCCAAAGAACTTTCTCGTAGAGCCACCGGAAAGACGCTCTATATTCTTGACGAGCCGACCACCGGCCTGCATTTCGCCGATGTCCACAAGCTGCTGGAGGTCCTCCATGCGCTGGTGGATCAAGGCAACACCGTGCTGGTGATTGAACATAATCTGGAAGTGATCAAAACCGCTGACTGGATCATCGATCTCGGCCCCGAAGGCGGTGATGGCGGAGGTGAAGTGGTGGCCGAGGGCGTTCCTGAAGATATCATTGGCAATTCGCGGAGCTATACCGGGCATTACCTCACGCCATACCTAAACCGATAAGCTAATACCAATATAAAGGAACAGCGCGATGTCGAACCTGCGCAAACAAGCGATGGATGCGATTCTGGCGGCCGCCCGTCACGATATTTCCGACACTCTCAAAGAACAGGGGATCGAGAACCGGCATGACGAAGACGCCGATGGCGCGGTGTTCGATGTTGCCATTCTTTACGCCTATCGGGTGTTTGCCCGAATCTGCGAGCAGGAAGGGTTGAGCGTTCTTCCCGAAGAGTTCGTAGATTTGGCCGCCGAGTTGGTTGAAGAGATGGCCGAAGACGCCGACCTTGGCTAACTTATTTTATGACACGACTTTAGTGCCCGCCTTTATTACCCCCGCCTTCTTGCGTGTCGTACCGCCCCCACCCGGTTGGAGACCACCCCCGATGAAGCAGGTAACTTTTCTTGCCCTTACCACCTGCCTTATGGCTTTTGCCGTCAGCGACCTGCGGGCCGCCGAGGCCAACCCGGCGCGCGATGCCATAATGGCTGGCCTTGGCGCCGAGGCCAAGGCATCCGACCCGGCGTTCGCAGGCTTCTCCCCCCAGCGCGGGCAGGCCTTATACGGGGCCAAAAGCACCGTCGGCAAGCCCGACACCCCGTCTTGCACCACCTGTCACACCGCCGATCCCACCCAAATGGGCCAAACCCGCGCGGGCAAGGAAATCGACGCCATGGCGGTATCAAAAACCCCAAACCGCTTCACCGACCCGGAAAAGGTGGCCAAATGGTTTGGCCGCAACTGCAACAGCGTCCTCGGGCGCCCATGCACCGCCGCCGAAAAAGGCGATTTCCTGACCTACCTGATTGGCCGCTGACCTGCCGCCTGTTTTTGAGGAAACTGCCCCCATGCGCGCCCTCACAACGACAACCATCGCCGCCCTGGCTCTGGCCGGCTGCATCGCCCTGCCCCAGGCTGCCAACGCTGCTGGCACCGACTCAACCAAGCTGCCCCCTAACGAGTTGGTGCTTAAAGAGTGCGGCGCCTGCCACATTGCCTATTTGCCACGCTTTTTACCCGAATCGGCATGGACCCGCTTATTTGCCACCCTCGACAACCATTATGGCGAAGACGCAACGATGCCTGCCGACATCACGGCCGTCGTCCGGCGCTTTTATATGGATAACGCCGGGGGATTCTATTGGACCTCACCGTCCACCAAAGAAATCCCGCGCATTACCGCCCAAGCCTGGTGGAAGCGCGCCATGGGTAAGGTCGAGATTACGCCGCGCATTCGCAGTAAAGCTAATTGCGGTGCCTGCCATACCCATGCCGAATGGTACATGGGGGTGAGATAGCCCCATTTTGCCACGCCCGGCGCCGGCTTGTGCTAAAGCGAATCGCATCCGTTAAATTGCACGGTAAAAGTCCGGGTTTCCAAAGGCCGCCGGCCTTTGGTCGCCGAAGGCAATCTAAAAGTTTTGTAGGGGCTTTGCCCCTCCGACCCCACCAAAGGCCGCCGGCCCTTGGAAACCATTAACCCAGCAATTTAACTGACTCACCCCGGAGCATTGATCCGCTCAAAAACCAAAATTAGAGCATGATACGGTTCCGCTTAATCGCATCATGCTCTAGACTGCCTATCCGGTGTTTGGCTTAAAAGTCTGGTCTTGGCCTCGACTAAAGGAGCATCCGTTATGAATAGCAGGACCCTCCGTCTCGGCGCGATAGCAGTGGGCGCCGCCCTGTTCACCGTCGCAAGCACCCCGGCCTTCTCCGAAGAGGCCGCCCGCCCGGCCCCGGAAGTTGCCACCGGCCCGCGTGCGGTTGCCATGGTCAGTGTTGTGCGCATCCGCGACCTGATCACCCCCGCCGAGCGTCAGACCTATCGGCAAGCCATGCGCGACGCCAAAACCGTGGCCGACCGCCAGCGCATCCGCCAAACCGCCATGGAACGGCTAAGCCAGCGCGCGGCCGAACATGGCACAATAATGATGATCGATGCCCGCATGATGCGCCACGGCCAGCGCTGGTCGGAACACGAGGCCCCGCCACTCCATCCCGCCCCCGGGCGCTAAACTGTGCACAAAGACGCCCCCAAAAGCCCTCCGTGGGGGGGGGGGGGGCGCCTTATAGCAAATCACACAGCATGGCCACCAGCGGCGCATCGGCTGGCGGCATCGGATAATCAGCAAGACGCGCAGGCTTGACCCACGCCAGCGCCGAGTGTTCGAGCGCGGTCGGCACCCCCTGCCAGACCCGGCAGACATAAAGCGGCATCAACAGATGAAACGTCTCGTAGCAATGGGAGGCAAAAGTAAAGGGCGCAAGACAGCTATGACGCGTATCGATCCCTAACTCTTCTTGAAGCTCCCGCACCAATGCCGCCTCCGGCGTCTCGCCTCCTTGGAGCTTGCCACCAGGGAACTCCCAAAGACCGGCCATATGCTTGCCCTCGGGCCGGCGAGCCAGCAACACCCTGCCGTCGCTATCCACCAGCGCCACGGCAACCACCACGATCAGGGGCAACCCATGTGGCTGATCACGGCCCTCGGCGCAACTCATGATCAACGCCTCAACTGCGGTAACTGCCGTTAATATCGATGTAGCCATGGGTAAGGTCGCAGGTCCAAACCGTCACCTCCCCCTTACCGAGCCCAAGTTCGATCCTGATCTCGATATCGCGGCCCTTCATATGAGCCGCCACCGGGCCTTCATCATAATCGGGCAACGCCGCGCCATCGGCAGTGATCTGCACGCCACCGATAAAAATTTGCAACCGATCACGATCGGCCCGCTCCCCGGCCCGCCCCACGGCAGCAACGACCCGGCCCCAATTCGCATCCTCGCCAGCAATCGCCGTCTTGACCAGGGGCGAGTTGGCAACGGTGAGCGCAATGCGCTTCGCCGCCTTTCGGCTCTCGGCTCCGGCGACCGTCAGCGCAACAAACTTGGTCGCCCCCTCACCATCGCGGGCGATCAAATGCGCCAGCTCCAGCATCACTTCGTCGAGTGCGCGGCGGAAATCCTGCAACCGCTTGGCGCTGGCCTTGGCCACCGACTTATTGCCCGCCTGCCCGGTGGCGAATAACAACACTGTGTCGCTGGTCGACGTATCGCCATCAACGGTGACACAATTAAAGCTACGTTCGCTAGAGTCCGCCAACAGCTTTTGCAACACCGGAGCTTCAATGGCAGCATCGGTAAAGATAAAGCCGAGCATCGTCGCCATATCTGGCGCGATCATGCCCGAACCCTTGCAAAAACCATTGATCGTAACCGTCGTCCCCCCAATAACCGCCCGCCGGGTCACCGACTTCGGAAAGGTATCGGTGGTCATGATCGCCCGCGCGGCCTCGGCCCACCCCTCCTCCCCGAGGCTTGCCAGCACCTCCGGCAAATGGCTGGGAATAAGCCTGGGCGACATCGGCTGACCAATCACGCCGGTGGACGCCACGAAGACTTGATTGGGCGCACACCCCAACAGCGCGGCGGTCGCATCGACGGTGGCCGCAACCGTGACTTCACCATGCCGGCCGGTAAAGGCGTTCGAATTGCCGGAGTTGACCACCACCGCCCGCGCCCGGCCGCCGGGCAATGCCTCGCGGCACCACTCGACCGGTGCTGACGCCGTTAGCGACCGGGTAAAGACCCCGGCGACCGTAGTGCCGGGGGCCAATTCCGCAACCATCAGATCGGTGCGGCCCTGATATTTGATCCCACATTGGCCGACCGCAAGCCGCACGCCGGCAATCGGCGGCAGCTCGGGAAAGGCGGCGGGGGCGAGTGGAGACAGCGCCATAGCGGCCAATCCCTTCAGGCGGTCAAACGAGAAACATTATTTGGTCGGCGCCGCGTCCTTGGGCAACGCGGAACCGTCGGAGCGGAACTGCTCGACAGTAGCCTTCGCCCGCAGCTCCGCCACCACTGAAGCCACGATTTCCTGGGAAATCTCGCTCTCCAACTCGCTACGCACCTCGTCCAGGCTCGGCGACGGCGCCTTGCGACGATCATCGACGCGGATAACGTGCCAGCCAAACTGGCTATGCACCGGAGCTTCAACGATCTTGCCAACAGTACCGGCAAACGCGGCCTCGGAAAACGGGGCGACCATCGCCTCGCGGGTAAAGTATCCCAAATCTCCGCCCTGGGCCGCAGCCGCCGCATCCGAGGACTTTTCCTTGGCCAGCTTAGCAAAATCCGCACCGCCCTTGATCTGTTCGAGCAGTGCTTTGGCCTCGCCCTCGGTTGCAACCAAAATATGGCTGGCTCTCACCTCGTCTTGAGGGGGATTTTCTTCAAGGTATTTCTTGTAACGGGCATTCAACACGTCGTCGGTAATTTTGGCCTTGACCGCACGGGTAAGATAAATCTCTTGAATGACCCGCTCTTCGGCGATCAGCAATTTTGCCTTGTACTCCGGATCATCGGCAAGTTTCTGCACCGCCGCCGCCGCCGCAACCAGCCGGCCGTTAATCATCTGGTCGAGCACCGCTGGAAACACCATTTCGGTCGGCATCTGCCGAACCTGCGCGGGCAGCGAGGTGATCGTCCGC
>CAIZDL010000238.1 GCA_903931735.1 uncultured Rhodospirillales bacterium | reverse complement strand
TGGCCCGCCAAGCCGACGCCGTCGTCAACGACCGCGCTCTTGATCAGCTCAGCACCGCAGCGTAACGTCCAATGGTCCGGCGCCCACCCATTTGCAACAGCGCCCGGGACATCCCCGCGCTATTAGTCGCGGCGCTCAGCTTAATTACACCGTTGGCCCATTGGCGATGTCTCTCGCCGGCACCGATGGCTTCTATTCTGGACAATATAGTTGGATAACGGGGTCCGCCACCTACACATTCAACGAACACAACTCCGCTACGTTTGTTGGTGGCGGCAACACCCGGACCTCGACGAAATCGACGGCAGCAACGCCAGTTCTCCAAAACAATGGCGAGGTCTATAACGTAATTTATACCTATACCAACGCGCCCTGGACCATCATCCCTTACGTCCAAGCAACGCATGTTCCAAAATCTGCCACAATCGGCGCAAATTCCGATGCCACGACCTATGGCGGAGCGCTGACGGTCAATTATTCTTTCGATCAAAGCACCGCATTAGCCGGCGTAAGCTTACCGGTTCGCTTTGAATACATTTCATCCTCGGGTAGCGCCGCCGCCGGGTCACCAAACCTGTTGTATGGTCCCGGAAGCAAGGCTTGGTCGCTTACCGTTACGCCAACCTACCAGAATAATTTCTACTTCGTGCGGGGTGAGTTTTCTTATGTCGGGGCTCAAAGCATTACCAATGGTGCGGGGCTTGGCTTAAACGGCAATGATAAGTCTCAGAGCAGAGGCTTGATCGAGGCGGGGGTGAGGTTCTAAAGCGCCCCCTTATCGCTGAGTATCCCAACCCGAGGCGCCATACGAGGCAAATGCGTGTTTGCCTTTTGCGTCTCGGGTCTTTTTCGTGTAGCTCTTCTGCCGCTTCTTGCCCCAATTCCGGCCCATCTGCGCCTAATCTCCACTAGCAGACGGCAGGGCAGATATGGTAGCCATCAGGCGCGGGCGTCTCGACCGCCCCCCTCGAAAGGCTCCGCTCCCGCACGAATGAGGCTTGTGATGGCAACCGCTCTCCCCCTGCTCGACGATCGCACCGGTATCTACGCCTTCGACGCCGGGTATGTTCGGCCGCTAATGGCGGCGATCCATCTGATTGTCGATGACGGCCGGGTGGCCATCGTCGACACCGCTTCTAACGCCGCGCTGAGCCCGACCCTTGGGGTCTTGTCCCAACTGGGCCTCACGTCCGCGAGCGTCGATTACGTCGTGCTGACCCATGTTCACCTCGATCATGCCGGCGGTGCCGGGGCAATGATGGCGGCGTTTCCGAACGCCCGGTTGATCGTTCATCCGCGCGGGGCTCGGCACATGGCCGATCCTGGCAAGCTCTATGCGGCGGTTGAGGCGGTATACGGCGCCGAGGAAGCCCGGACCTTATATGGTCAGCTCATTCCGGTGCCTGCCGAGCGCATCATCGCGGCAGCCGACGGGCAGATTTTATCCCTTGGTCACCGACAATTGGAGATCTTACACACACCCGGACACGCCAAACATCACATTTGTCTCTTCGACCACGCCAGCCGGGGCGTTTTTACTGGAGATGTGCTTGGGCTTTCCTACCGAGAACTTGACGTTGACGGCCAGCCATTCCTATTTCCCACCACCTCGCCCAGCCAATTTGACCCGGATGAGATGCGCCACTCCGTGGATGCGGTCATGGCGCGCGATCCCGAAGCGCTTTACCTCACTCATTATAGCCGCGTCGTGCCCACCCCGGCGGTGATGTCTCAACTTCGGCGGTTATTGGAGGGGCATCTGGCGGTCGCGCTGGGGGAAGTGGCGGCAGGATCGGAAGGCCGGGAACGCCGTATCCGTGACGGCGTTGCTCGCCTGATCTTGGCAGAGTTGCGCGTTTTCGGCTGCGCTCTCTCCGACCGTGAGATAGAAGCGGTGTTGGCAATGGATCTAGATCTGAACGCCCAGGGGCTCAACTTTTGGCTGGATCACCGCAACGCTGGCGCCTAGCGATCTCCGTGATCCGCTCTAAAAACAAAAGGCTCGTGGAGCGCGTCAGTTAACTTGCACGGTAAAAGTCCGGGTTTCCAAAGGCCGCCGGCCTTTGGAAACCGTTAACCCAGCAATTTAACTGCCGCACCCTGCTAGTGCACTGAATCATACAGATGATGCAGCAGGCAGGCGATCGAGTTTGGCGAAAATGGTTTTTGCAGGCTTGGTCCACACGAAGGGTTTGGATGAGCGGTTGTGCTCTCGAATGTAGCGGCT
>CAIZDL010000237.1 GCA_903931735.1 uncultured Rhodospirillales bacterium | reverse complement strand
GAAAGCCGCCCAGGCCCAATTCTCACCAACGGGCTCGGCGACCGCGAACATCGGGACCAGTATTTGGGAAAATCCCATCACAAACAGGCCCATGAAACCAAACCCGGCCAGGATGAAATGGGTCAGAGCCACACCCTGATGATGGTGTGGACGGCCGCTGCCCACCGACATCGAGGTGCCATAGGATGGCGGCTTCAAACCACCACATTCGGGAGGGCCGCCCACATGAGCATTGTCACCATCGGGCTTGATCTTGCCAAGCATGCTTTCCAGGTTCACGGGGTTGACGAGACCGGCCGGGTGGTCGTGCGTCGGAAATTGCAACGAGATGGTGTCGAGGCGTTTTTCGCGGCGCTTCCACCGTGCCTGGTGGGCATGGAAGCCTGCGCGACGGCGCATTATTGGGCGCGACGGTTGGCGGCACTGGGACATCACGTCCGACTGATCCCGCCGACGCGGGTCAAGGCCTACGTCCAGCGCGGCAAGAAGAACGACGCCACCGACGCGGCCGCTATCGCCGAGGCGGTGACCCGGCCGCACATGGTGTTCGTGCCCGTGAAGAGCGAAGACCAGCAGGCCGTGCTAATGCTGCACCGAACACGCGACATGCTGGTGCGTCAGCGCACCATGCTGATCAACGCGCTTCGTGCCCATCTGGCCGAGTTCGGCATCACCGCGGCTAAAGGGCGGGGGAAAGCAGGTGAACTGGCGGCCGGGCTGGCCGATGCTGCCATCCCGGCCCTGGCCCGTACGGCTCTTCGGGAGCTGGTCAGCCAAATCGACGATTGTGATCGGCGAATCGCGACGGTGGAGAAGGAAATCTTCAGTTGGCACAAGACCAACGAGCCGAGTCGTAACCTGGCGACCATCCCCGGCATCGGCCCGATTACTGCGTCTCTGCTCGCTGCTACAGTCACCGACCCATCCGCTTTCAAGAATGGCCGGCAAATGGCGGCGTGGCTGGGATTAGTGCCGCGTCAGAACTCAAGTGGTGGAAAGGACCGGTTGGGCGGAATTACCAAAGCGGGCGACCGCTCGATCCGCCGTTTACTGGTCATTGGCGCAACCAGTGTCATCCGATACGCGCGCACCAAGGTACCCGGCGATGCCGATTGGCTCAAAGCACTGCTCGACCGCAAACCGGCCAGGGTCGTGACTGTGGCGCTTGCCAACAAGATGGCGCGTATTGCCTGGGCCGTGCTGACCAGGGGCGAAGTCTACCGCAAACCTTTCCGGGTTCCGGCCGTTGCTTGACGACAACCATAGCGGGCTCTGCCCGCCCCCGCTGGGGCCGATGGCCCCAGACCCCGGGACCTGAGATGTGTGAGGGTGAAAAGTGAAGTGATGGCAATTCGGTCGAGCCGAGGATCGGGAATACCCGAGTAGAACCATGCGTGCGAAACGCGTTCTGGTGATAGGGACTCGATCCGCGGATTTCATCATGGCCCGCGGTCATCAGCACCGCACCTTTCGAGGCCGGACACATGACCGCACCCGACCATGTTGCTATTCACCAAAGTTTCCTCTTGCGCAACAGCGGCCGTCCACACATGGTTCTCTAGCACGCCAAGCCTAAAATCCAAGGCCAACCCGATCGCAAAAGTGACCGCGGCTGCGATAGCAAGCAGCGCCGCCGCGATGTGCCAGCGGAACGGCGAATGATCACCCG
>CAIZDL010000236.1 GCA_903931735.1 uncultured Rhodospirillales bacterium | reverse complement strand
GGCGGAGAAGCAACCGCATCTGTTCGTACACTGGCAGAAAGGAACCGTGGGCGCGTTTGCTTGATGGGAGCGGTGTGAGTTGAGAGGCTCCCGCACCGTTCTGAGAGAGGCTGGGGGTGAAATTCCCCCGGCCTACTCACCGGATCAAATCGTAAGCTGCGGCGCTTGCGATGAGCAGCGTCACCAACGCCCCCACGACTCGGAGGGTGGTTCGCAGCGACGGCAGGCTAAGGGAGGGCAGTCCATTCGCCCAGAAGGGTTGTTTGATGACCGCCACCTCTTCCGGACCATCATCTATAATATGTGAGCGGGGGGCGGTATGGGGCGGTTGCCCAGCTTTTACGGGCGCAGGTTTGCCGTGGGCGGCCGGGTGGGAGTCACGCGGTGGCCCGCCTCTTGCGCTGTTCCCAGGTGGGGTGGTCATGGTCGCTTTCTGCGAGTGTATCACGACGTCTTCCCCCACTTTTTATGTTGGTTGGGAATCTCATGCCGCAGCCATCATGCACTTGCCGTGCGAGCAAAACCTGAATATCATCCTGTTGTGGGTCGGATGAATGAACGCTGGGCACAACGACCGATGACTGCGAAAAAGCGCTTCAATCTAAATATCGAATACTCCTATCGAATCAGCGCCATGCTCAAGATAACCTGTCATGTTATCCTCGCTGGCCCGGTTGGTACTAGTGATGTTGCCTCCATCAAAGATCGGATTGAGGACGGGATTTATTTTGTCCCCGGCCAAGTGCTCCTTCCCGATCTCCGTTGCGCTTTCGATGAGGAGGGGCGCGCTTGGGATAAAGCGGTCGATCAGCCTTGGCATGAACTCGAAAAAATAAGTCTGACCAAAAACGTGCAAACCGAGTGGTTTGATAAGACGGCGAGTGAAGTGGTCGACGCTTTTATTGCAGTGCGGTGGGATGATGATTATCTATCCGGCCCAACCAAGCCGCTCTTTGTCACCCAACAAGTGGTCTCGGATGGTGCGCTAAACAAGTCCGAGACGTGAAGACTTTCAGGGGGCGGTCATCGTCCGCGGTTCCGCTTCGCCGGGCCGGCACAGGCGCAGCATGTTTCTGGCAAATTCGGGATCGGTTCGCAACCGGTTCCCAAGTTTTTTGGCCTCGGCCGCCGAGTGACAGGTGATATTGTGACGCCCCAATTCGTCGCATAGCATCACAATATTACTGACAATTATAATATTCATTGGGATGGCCTTCCTGGCCTGATTCTGCGGTTGAGATCGTGACTGATGTTGGAGGCTAGCAAGGAACGTGCCAAGCCGGATCTGGCCGAATGAGGGGCAATATCCAGGGCTGATCGGCAATTATTGCCGACTGATCGGGAAAATTATTCCTGGTTTACTGCCGGACGAGGGAAACCCTTGCGGGTATTTGCCTGCGGTCCTTAGTCTGTCGGCAAGCCCTTGCAACCTGCTGCAAGAGCGTCGCGCAGGGCGCCCTTGGAAAAGAGGGTGGTGTCGAGGTTGGAGTCGGTAAAATCGGTGGTTCGCAGCTTGGTGCCGATCAAGTTTGAATAGGAAAGGTCTGCGCCCTGAAAATTGGTGCGTAATAAGTCGGCACCCCGCATGTCGGAATAGCGAATACAGGCGCCTTGGAATTGGGCCGGTAGCAATCGGTCTGCGGTCAGTATCAGTGGTCCGAGATTAGCGTCACGGAGATCTGTATTACTGAGTTTGGCATTTTTAAGATTTGCCCCACGGAGGTCAGCTCCCACCAATTTGGCGGCGCGGAGGTCGGCGCCTTGGAGTTGCGCGCCCTGAAGCTGAATTGCCGGTAGAAGCATCCCGTATAGGACCGCGCCGTTGGCCTTAAGAGCTGTGAGGTTGGCGCTGGAAAGATTTTTCAGCGGTCGCAGGTCCACGCCTGAAAGGTCCAGCGGTTTGCCGTGGGCGCCGCTGCTTTCAACCCAAGTAATGTGGAGGGCGAGCAGGGATTCAATCGGCTCCTTCAGGGAGTCGAGGCTAATTCCCGCTGGCGCGTCGGTCAAAATCCCGGTCATGTCGGCGCCATCGGTGACCGCCATGGTCATGTCGGCGTTGACCAGCACCGCGCCTTGAAGATTGGCACCCTTTAAATCGGAGCCTGAAAGATCGGCTCCCTCAAGGTTAGCACCAACAAATTTACACTGGCGAAGGTTGGCGCGGACCAGCTTGCAGTTACGCATCACGGCGTCGGTGAAATCAGCCTGAACAGCGATAACACCATTAAGGCGTGCCCGCTCCAGGTTGGCGTTGGCCAGCACCACTGTTTGCATTTCAGAGGGGCGTAATTCATGGCGCAGAAAAGTTAGATTGCCCTTCTGGTCTTTTTCGGCAATCACACCTTCGCGTAGGTCCGCTTCAAAGAGGTCAGCCCCAACCATGAAAGCCCCGCGCAAGCAGGCGCCCCGCAGATCGGCCCGGCGCAAAATAGCCCTGGCCATGTTGGCCCGGCGCAGATCGGCGCAAAAGAACACTGCGCGATCGAGCTTGGCCCCGGCAAGATTACAATCGGCCAACACGGCGCCGGTAAAATCGGCGTCGGCAAGATTGAAGCCGGATAGATTGAGCCCGGTCAGGTCGCAAAATGAAAAAACGGCGCGGGCCCCCCCCATACGACCCGAGTAGAGCATTTCGTGCTTGCGCGCGATCTCTTGTGCCTGCTCCTGAGACAGGCGGGTAAGGGCTTGCCCTCCCTGTTTTGCCGTTCCGGATTGTTCGTTCATGGTCGCTTATGGCCTAAGGAGCTTCTCGTAGATATTAAGTATAAATTTAGCCTTGGGCAATCGTTGTTTCCGATCTTCCCCAGCGGCCTTGAGGTGGCGGGGCAAATATGACACGCTTCTTTTTTGCTGATCCGCTGGAACTTCGGTCTCGAGCCGGGGCACTGCGACTCGTAACGGTGGTGTTGTTTTAAGGGTTTGACTCGGGCGAGTCGCGGGCAACTCAGTCAAGAGTTCGAAATTCATTAGAATTCCCAGATAACAAATATCGCCCGGGCCGGGGTTGTGGCGGATTGGGCACGCAAACATTTTCCCTGTTGCCATTGCAGGGCTGGCAGTGCCGCTACCAAGTTTGTTGTATTGCCGCTGTTGGCGCGCCCCCCTATAATTCCAGTCGGATTGAGACATTGGAGTCGCCTCGTGGCGGACGAGTTCCACATCGTTAACGAACAGACGCGCAGGGCCATCGAGTTGTTGGTCGATGCCGTCGCCAAAGAGGTCAAGCCGGGGGTGCTTGAGCTCAAGTTGGCGGCGCGCACGTTGCGCGATTTGCTCGATGATCCGACGCCGCAGAGTTATTCGCTCGCCATTCGGGCCTTTAACGCCATCGATGGCGACACGCGTAAGCGCATCCAAAAAAATGCACAGAGCGCCGCCACGGTGTATTGCACTAAAACCGGCCGCAAGATCAGCATCCTTGAAGACCCCACCAAGCGCCAGGGCACCCGGCAGGCAACCGGGTTGCTTGGGGCTCTGAATTTTGGTGGCGCGGGCCAAAAGCGAAAGTCCGATCCCACCAAGCCTTAAAGGCTCGGTCTTCGGATGGTCTGGCGGACGGGGCCGGGTTGGCTTGTCCGGAGGCTGGTCTGGAACATAAAGATACCTTTATGCTTGCGCGGGCTTCTCGCCGCTGGTACATCACGGTGGCATCCGTGGGCCGCAGTGGCCAGCACGGCACTGTTCCATTGATTTCAGGAGAATGCTCATGGCTGCGGGTTCCGCACCGGCCGGTTTCACCGACTACAAGGTTCACGATATTTCTTTGGCCGGTTGGGGCCACCGGGAAATCGCCATTGCCGAAACCGAAATGCCGGGCCTGATGGCGCTGCGCAGCGAATACGGCCAAGCCAAGCCGTTGGCTGGCGCGCGTATCGTCGGTTGCTTGCACATGACGATTCAGACGGCGGTGTTGATTGAGACGCTGGTTGATCTTGGCGCGTCGGTGCGTTGGTCGTCATGCAATATTTTCTCGACCCAGGATCATGCCGCGGCGGCAATCGCCGATCAGGGCATTCCGGTATTTGCCTGGAAGGGGGAGACCGAGGAGGAGTTCTGGTGGTGCATCGAGAAGTCCTTGCGCGGTCCCGATGGTTGGACCCCGAACATGATCCTCGATGATGGCGGCGACGTTACTCAGATCATGCACGAAAAATATCCCGAGATGCTGAAGGACGTGCGTGGTATTTCTGAGGAGACCACCACCGGCGTTCATCGTCTCTACGAGATGGTTAAGGCAGGCAAGCTGTTGGTCCCGGCGATTAACGTTAACGATAGCGTCACCAAGTCGAAGTTCGACAACCTCTATGGCTGTCGCGAGAGCTTGGTCGATGGTATCAAGCGCGCGACCGACGTTATGATGGCCGGCAAGGTCGCGGTGGTTTGCGGTTATGGCGACGTTGGCAAGGGCTCCGCCGCTTCGTTGCGGAGCCAAGGTGCCCGCGTGATGGTCACCGAAGTCGATCCGATCAACGCTCTTCAGGCGGGGATGGAAGGTTATCAGGTTATCACCATGGACGAGGCGGCGTCGCTGGGCGATATCTTCGTCACTGCGACCGGCAACGTCGACGTTATTACGCTCGATCACATGCGGCAGATGAAAGACCGGGCCATTGTTTGCAACATTGGTCACTTCGACAGTGAAATTCAGATCGACTCCTTGCGCAATTACAAGTGGGAAGAAGTCAAGCCGCAGGTTGACGAGGTGGTCTTCCCCGATGGCAAGCGCCTGATTGTGCTGGCCAAGGGCCGTTTGGTCAATTTGGGGTGTGCGACAGGCCATCCCAGCTTCGTGATGTCGGCCAGCTTCACCAATCAGGTGTTGGCGCAGATTGAGTTGTGGAATAACGCCGCGAACTACGAGCTGAAGGTTTATGTGTTGCCGAAGCAACTCGATGAAAAGGTCGCCCGGCTGCATCTCGATAAGATCGGCGCAAAGCTGACCAAGCTCACGGACAAGCAGGCAACCTATATTAGTGTGCCGGTTGAAGGCCCATATAAGCCGGATCACTATCGCTACTAAGCACAGACTCGGTATCGTTACCAAAAACGGGGAGGATGGTTAACCATCCTCCCCGTTTTTTTGTGTCCTGCATTTGTCGGGGGCGGGTCTATGCCGCTCTAAACCTTACCGTGGCATTGCTTGAACTTTTTGCCCGAGCCGCACGGGCAGGGGGCATTGCGGGGAGTTTTGCCCCAACTGTCGGGGTTTTTACGGTCGATCCCGCTGGGGGCGGGGGCGTGGGTAATCGGCATCCGCCGCGCGTGGGGGGCGGTCGAGTCGGCGTCGAATCCTTCGTCGGCGGGGGCTCCAGGCAGGGCAGGGTCGTGGCGGGTTTCGCGCATTTCTTGGGGGCGACGGCCAAGGACATCCTCGACATCTTCCGAGGGGGCGAGTTGAATCTCAACGTGCATCAGCAAAGATGTAACGGACACTCGCAAATGACCGAGCATTTGCTCGAACATTTCAAAGGCTTCGCGCTTGTACTCGTTCAGCGGATCGCGTTGCCCGTAAGCGCGGAGGTTAATTCCCTGGCGGAGATGATCGAGGTGGAGTAGATGCTCTTTCCATGCTTGATCAAGTAACTGGAGAAGCAGACTCTTTTCAACGCTGCGCATTGTTTCCGGGCCATAATTGGCGGCCTTTTCCGCCATTTTCCGGTCTGCGGCCTCGTTGACACGATGGCTCAGCCCCTCTTCATCGATCCCTTCTTCCTTGCCCCAATCTTCAATTGGCAGGGTGAGGTTGAGGCTGTGTTTAACACTCTCCTGAAGGGTCTTCAGGTCCCACTGTTCAGAATAGCT
This sequence comes from uncultured Rhodospirillales bacterium, assembly GCA_903931735.1. Taxonomy (GTDB): domain Bacteria; phylum Pseudomonadota; class Alphaproteobacteria; order Azospirillales; family Azospirillaceae; genus BOG-933. Next base: position 5,655 of record CAIZDL010000236.1, on the reverse strand, counting down.
GTTGCTAGGGATGGCTTTCGAGACCAGATCACCAATCACCTCATGGCGCATTTCAACCACAGTCTGCGCAACATCGAGTGAATCCATGATCTCGCGGCGTTGTTCGTAAACAACTTTCCGCTGGTCATTCATCACGTTGTCAAATTTGAGCAGATTTTTGCGGATTTCAAAGTTATGGGCTTCAACCTTTTGTTGGGCTTTTTCCAGAGCTTTGTTAATCCAGGAGTGAATAATTGCCTCACCTTCCTGAAGCCCAAGCCGCTCCAGCATCCCATCCATCCGCTGTGAGCCAAAGATCCGCATTAAATCATCTTCGAGCGAGAGGAAGAACTTTGATGCGCCGGGGTCGCCCTGACGGCCTGACCGGCCGCGAAGCTGGTTGTCGATGCGCCGGGCCTCATGCCGCTCGGTGCCGATGACATAAAGGCCGCCGGCCTTCAAAACCACCTCGCGGGCCTCCGCGATTTCGGCTTTGATTTTCGAGATGCGGTGTTCGCGCTCGGTGGGGTCGGTGACCGCGCCAAGTTCAAGAGCGACGCGCATGTCGAGGTTGCCGCCAAGCTGAATGTCGGTGCCCCGACCGGCCATGTTGGTGGCGATGGTGACGGCGCCAGGGCGCCCGGCCTGGGAAACGATCACCGCTTCTTGTTCGTGGAAGCGGGCGTTCAGCACATGGTGGGGAATTTTGCGCTTCTTGAGGTCGGCGGCCAGCGCTTCCGACTTTTCTATGGTCACGGTGCCAACCAGCACCGGCTGTTGGCGGGTGAGGCACTCTTCGATCAAGGCGATGATCGCGGTGTTCTTCTCGTAGGCGCGGCGATAAACCTCGTCGTCATAATCCTTGCGGGATATTAGGACGTTGGTGGGCATTTCCACGACTTCGAGGCCATAGATTTCGGCAAACTCGGCGGCTTCGGTCATGGCGGTGCCGGTCATGCCGGACAGCTTTGGATAAATCCGGAAATAATTTTGAAAGGTGATCGACGCTAGCGTCTGGTTTTCCCGCTGGATTGTGACAAACTCTTTTGCTTCCAACGCTTGATGCAGACCGTCTGAATAGCGCCGTCCTTCCATCATTCGGCCGGTGAACTCGTCAATGATGATAACTTTGTCATCCTTAACGATATAGTCCTTGTCTTTTTGAAATAACTTGTGCGCGCGCAAAGCTTGGTTGGAATGGTGGACGAGCGCAATATTATGAATATCATAAAGGGCACCGGACTTCAGTAGCCCCGCATCTTTCAAAGCCTGTTCAATCTTTTCCTGGCCAACTTCGGTGAGATTGACGGAGCGCGCCTTCTCGTCTTTTTCGTAATCGGTTTCTTCCAGGGTCGGAATCAGTTGATTGACAGCGATGTAAAGCTCCGACGAGTCGGTGGACGGGCCGGAAATAATCAGCGGGGTGCGGGCCTCGTCAATCAGGATCGAGTCCACCTCGTCCACGATCGCGAAGTTGAACGGCCGTTGCACCATTTCCTCCAGCCGATACTTCATGTTATCGCGGAGGTAGTCGAAACCAAATTCGTTGTTGGTACCATAGGTTATGTCGGCGGCATAGGCGGCCCGGCGTTCGTCATCATCAAGACCATGGATAATGCAGCCAACAGTAAGCCCAAGAAATTGATAAATCTGACCCATCCAGGCACTATCCCGTTGCGCGAGATAGTCGTTCACTGTCACCACATGGACGCCTTTTCCTTCAATGGCGTTGAGGTAACAGGCCAGGGTGGCCACCAGCGTCTTGCCTTCACCGGTTTTCATTTCAGCGATGCGCCCGGCGTGGAGCACGATGCCGCCGGTGAGCTGCACATCGAAGTGGCGCTGGCCGAGCGTGCGCTTGGCGGCTTCGCGCACAGTGGCGAAGGCATCGGCCAGCACGTCGTCGAGGGTCTCGCCATCAACGAGACGCTTTCGCAGCCAGTCGGTGCGCGCCTTAAGATCGGCGTCGGAGAGCGCGGCGACCAACGGTTCGAGAGCGTTAATCTCCTGAACGGGCTTAACCAGCGTCTTGAGATAGCGGGAGTTCGCGGTGCCGAAGAGCTTGCGGGCGATGGCGCCGAACATGAATAACCTCAAAGCGGGACAAAGAAACGAGAGCCGACGGTGAGTTTACCGCCAGCCGCGCCGCAAGATAGACCACCGCTCGTTTAAAGCCAACCCGCGTATTGTGGGGTGCGCCCCCCTTAAGGGTTTAAATCTGCGCCGGGGGCAAAAAAATAGGCCGGGACGGCTCTGCCGCTCCGGCCCAGATTGGAGAATTCACGCTTATTCGAACACGTTACTCATGGTGGATGACAGCTTACCGACCAGTAACGGCACAGCTTCCTCAAACTTGAGGTTCATCTGATTGGCGTAGACAATGGCCCGCGCATTGTATTGCTTAAAGTCGCTCTCTTCCTCTAAGCTTTGCGTCTTGCTATGAGAGCTGCTGGAGTTTGAATATGTCTCCGGCCCTGAGGTATCTCGTCTTTCCGAGGCGCTACGGGAATTGTGGGCTGTGCTGGTGGTGTTCTGCCGCACCTTGCCGCCGCGCAGAGGCCGCTCGGAAATCTGCATATCAACCACCACCGAATAGGTGACATCCTGAATAAGTTGGTTGGCAAGGTAAGAGGTGAGCGCCAAGCCTAGGCCAATGCCGACGGTGGCCGCCGAATTGCCCCCCAGCGCGCTGCTCAATATCGCGCCGCCAACGCCCGCCATCAATGGCTCGCCATATTTGGCCGACAGCAGACTCCCCTTTTGCCGGGAGTCGTATGGCCCGGCTTGGAGTACGTTGAGACGCAACATATAGTGGGCAGCATCGGGATCGGTCACGATGCGGTAGCCCCGGCCTCGGATTGCTTGCGCCAGCGGTGCCCGCAGGTCAATTTCCGGATGGTCCGAGGTGTTTCGGGCGCCAAGATAAACAGTCCTCTCCCGCTCGGCCACCGGGTCCAGAAAAATCGACTCGCTCATGTGAGTCTGAATCTGAATGTCTTGATGGTTAATCGCGGTATCCACAGCCGAGCAGGCTCCCAGCGAGGGAACTGTGGCAAGTGCAACCAAAAACCGCCCTATCTTGTTTTTGCCCATTTCCCCCTCCCAGAGGACCTGCGCCTACGCCTCAATCGTAGCACAAACTGCCTATTGGCACAATAACAGCCCGGCTTCGGTTTTTATTGCCCCACCCCGTCAAAAAATGAAAGGCGAGGTGGGGAACCTTGGGGCTGGCTTTAGCCTTGAAGCCCTTCGACAAATTCGGCGATGAGGTCGGCTGCCGTGCGCCAATCCGGCTCAATCATCATGCAGTGGGCCATCTCGGGGAAGATCACGGCACTGGTGCCGAAGGCGCGGGCGGTGGCGGTGACTTGGCCGGCTGAGAGAAAAGCGTCGTGCCCAGCGCCCATGACCAGCACCGGCAGCGATGGCGCCGGCAACCAGGAGAAGGGATCGAAGGCGATCATGTCGACCATCACGCGCTGCGACTCGGACTGGAACAGCGGCTCATAGGTAAGAAGCTCGCTGTCGCTCATTCGGTCGGAGACCATGGCCCGCCGCACGGCACCAATATCGACAACGCCCGGCCCGAAGGTCATGAGCATGGTCAACTGATGGATCAGCACCGGATCGCGGAAGGCCATGCCTAATGTGGAATCCCACATTCCGTAAGGGGGGGGCGACGCCATCAACACGGCACCCGGAGCCTTGGCGGTGCGCAAATAGCGCTGCACCACCATGCCGCCGAGAGAGTGGCCAATCAACACCGGCTTGGTGGGCAGGGCGTTTATGGTGCCAACGAGGTCGGCGACATAATCGGCAAGACCGGTCCAGGGCAATAAGCCGTGCCCCTCGCTACCGCCATGTCCGCGCAAGCTGATGGCGTGCGCCGTATACCCGCACTCGGCAAGGTAGGGCAGAAAATGGACATCCCAAATCCCGGCATGGGTAAAGGCGCCGTGGACGAACAGGAGGGGCGGTCCCTTGGGAGCGCCCTTGGGATGACGGGTGATAATCTCTATTTTTGGCATGACGCCTCTGACGGGTGCGGCCCGTCGGTTTGGCCAGTTGGCCGGCTGATCAGTTGATGGCAGCGACCGGTTGGATACCTTTAGAAGGACCCGCGCCGCAACCTTTTTCGATGTAACGCAGATATTCGCCCAGCTGGAGGGCGTAGGGGTCGTTGGCCGCGAGGTCTGGTTGATCTGCCGCGTGGCGCAGGCTGGCGGCCGAGGCGCTGATATCCACCACCAGATCGGCGGTGGCGAGCAGGCTCGAAATCAGGCTGAGGGCGTACCATTCCACCGCAAAAAAGCCCGAAAGCAACCCCGCCGCCCAAACATTGGTCGGGCCGATCAGCGGCAAGATAACGAAGGGTTGGGTGGAGACGCCAAGCTGGCAGAGAGATTCGCCAAACTCGGTCTCGCGTCGAACCAGCCCCATCCCGGTGGCGGGGTCGAACAACCCGGCGAGGCCCAGGGTCGAATTGATCGCAAACCGGCTGGCGGAAACCCCGGCATCGGCGCGATTGCCGGAAAAGAGATTGGTGACGATAAACTCCGGCTCGGTGAGGTTATTGTAAAAACGGCTGCCCGCTTCCCGAACCGGCGGCGGCACCCACGCCCCAACCAAGCCCGACAAAGGCTCGATCACATGGTCCACAACCTCGTTGTTAAAGGCGAACATCGATCGGTTGAAGCCTTCGAGCGGGTCGGCGACTGCGCTGGCGGTGCCGGCGGTAAGCGTCAGTAACGCGGATAAACCAAATACAGCGGCCGCGCGCATCATAAACTCCCTACCTCGTTCACTGAGTTGATGATAAGTTGCCTTCATGTTGCCCTGATCGCAAGATACTTTATGGCATCGCAGGTCCGCAACCACGAGGGGTAGCTTGTGCCGCTCCCGTGTGACCCTACCCCTGTGCGACCCGCTCTAGTGGCAACCCTGGACGATGAGTCGTTTGCGTCCGTTTTTCCCGGTTGTTATACGGGTTTTACGGGATGGTAAATTTTTGACAGGCATGGTGAACATCGTTAACGGAAAAACAGGAAGCTGTTATTAAACTGCGGTTATCGGCATTTGTTTTCTGGGGGGTGGGGTGCCTCGACGGGTTTTGGGTTCAGTGTCGCTGTCGCACGGTGGGTCGCATCCGGAGACGGGGGGCGAAGGGTGACTTCTGTGCTTTCTGGTTACCGGGAATTGGAAACACTTCATCGTAGTCGAACTACGGTGGTGGTCCGGGCCTTGCGCGATCGTGATGGTGGCGCAGTTATTCTCAAAAGTCTTTATCGCGACGACCCGGCGGACGATGAGCTGGTTCGCTTTCGGCGCGAGTACGACTTGATCCGGGGCATTCAAGACCCGGGTGTTGTTGAGGCCCGGGAATTTGGCCTTCACAATGGCCGCTGGACATTGGTGATGTCCGATGATGGCTCGGTGGCGCTCAGTTCGGTGCTGGAAGGGGTGGGGTTCCAGGTCGCCGATGTGGTGGGGATCGCCCTTTGCCTCGTGCGCGTGCTGTCGGTTGTGCATGGCGCCGGCATCGTTCACAAAGACATAAACCCCGAAAACATCGTATGGAACCGGTCAAACGGCGCGTTGCGGCTGATCGATTTTGGCATTGCCGAAAAAAAAGACCATCCGTTGGAGATAAGCCCGAGTGCATCGGCTGTGGGCGAG
>CAIZDL010000235.1 GCA_903931735.1 uncultured Rhodospirillales bacterium | reverse complement strand
GCGTTGCTCAACATCCATCAACTTCGGGGCAGATGCATTCATCCCAGATCGCCATTTCCAACGCATTGCTGGCCAGACCAGCAACTTTCTATAAAATACTATACCTAGTGGGTGTCTGCGTCAACCGGATAGGCAGGATTTGAACCATTGCTAAGCAATAACCACTCTTGATTATTTACGTAGTCAATGTCCTGTATGTCATAACACGATTCGACAATCGATTGCATCTCAATCTCGCCCTGCGATTTCATGGTCGTAGGAGCGGACTATATCACACGTACTTTGGACAACCAAAGTGCCATAGTGGCGCTTGAGGCAACCTATGCCAGCCTTGAAATCGTCGCCGCGCTGACATTATAGCTGCGGCCAATCTCCGCAAAGGATTCTTCGCCCCGTTCGCGACGCTGGATCGCCTCGGCTCTCTGGTGCGCGGTGAGCTTGAAGGGACGACCAAGGCTCTTGCCCTGCGCCTTGGCGCGGCGACTGCCTTCGCCCATGCGGGCCTTGATAAGCTCGCACTCGTACTCCACCATCCCGCCAAGAATGGTTAACATCAACCGCCCGTGCGCCGTGGTCGTGTCGTGTCGGCCCATGCTCGGCAAGAGGGCGAAAGCGTGCCCCCTTGTCGGCCACGGCTTTCAGGGTGTGCGACAGGTCGAGCGCCGAGCAGGCCAGCCGATCGAGTCGCGTCACCATCATCACGTCGCCCGTCGTGAGATGGTCGAGCAAGCGGCGAAGCTGGGCGCGGTCGGTCTTGGCCCCGCTCGCCACCTCGCGGAACACCGTCTTGCAGCCGGCGGCGCGAAGCTGGCGCACTTGCACGTCAACGCTCTGGCCGTCCGTCGAGACCCGTGCATACCCGTAAATCATGGGGGCAATCTGCACCAATACTTATGCACCTGAAAAGCCCCGCGACTCCAAGGGCCTATTTTTGGTGAAAGTGTCTTAGGTTGTGCAAGGTGCCGATCCCGCCGCCCTTCTACAGAATGAAAATCTCCTCGCATTTCCTATACGTTTGCGCAATATTGTGTGCATGGAGTCCCCAACTGGTCTAATCAGAGGCTTTGTCGTGGTACAATTCATGATTGCAAATTTAGTGGCCGCAGACGCTACCTTTGAGGTGCCAAGCGCGCTTGGGCAATGGGAATTTGTTAGGGCTCCCAACTATGGCGAGCTGATACCAAGGATTAACAACGATGCATGCGGCAATACGTATTATGCTTGCAATGCGGCAATTACTCCGCGTTCATCCGATACCGATTTTATAACAGCATGTGACGAGATCGTTGACATATGCCTTGTCCTCTCTTTTCTCACAGCTAGGTGCGTTGCGCCAACGGGAGCAATTGGAGAAATAACATTTATAGCAACGGGAGATACATTTATAAGACCGCGCGCAATCGTGGGCTTTGGCGAACTTCAGGTTCGCTCCCTGACTGCGCTATTTTCCAACTGGCTAACCACGAGCTATACAACTTATAGGCAGCGCCATCTGCGACTTCAACTAAGTCATTGGCTGAGCGGGCTAACATGCTTTTCACTGGAAGACATTTATCTTTCTGTAAGTGTTCAAATGGATATAATTAAACAGCGCGAAATCGCAGCAATGTCAAGTAACTTTACTTTCTTTCAAGGAATGGTGTCCGCGTCAACCAATTACGGACTAACTCCTCTTGGACAGGATTTTAAGAACATGAGAAACGATATTGTGCATGAGGGGGTGCTGTCTGGAACTAACTTTCCAAGCAAATCAAAGTCAGATTGCTCAAGCGTAGCTGCATCTACGCTGAATTGGATTGATCAATATATTATTTCCGTGCTTTCCGTGGCAAGCCATATTTCGTATTCACCGCGATGGAATGGTCCAGCACTACAACATGGTCTACCTGCGCACACGGTGAGATAATTGCCAAACTACTCAGATTTTGTACGCGTGCGCGCTGTCGCATAGGCCCCCAGCATGGAAAGCGGCTCTCTGCCGTGCGCACTACCCCCGACCCAAGCCATGGAGATGCGCCCTCTGCTCTTCCCACAGCGCCGGCCACGGTTTCATGAAGTCGGCAAGCCCGATCCCCCTGGGCAGTCGGCCGTCGAGGATCGACTCGATAATATCGGGTGCCAGCAGAGTCAGGCGCAGCAGGTTACCGATGTAGCGGTCGGCGAGTTGCTCGGCGTCGGCCAGTTCCTTGATGCTGGAGAACCGCCCCGAGTCGAGCATTCCCTTCCAGCGGTGGGCGCGGGCGAGGGCTTTGACCAGGGTGGCATCGGCGCGGGACGGCGGCGGCTCCCAGACGGTCTCGGCATTTTCGGGAGCAATAATGAGTTTGCGGCCCCCGCGTTTCCTAAAATTCAGCGGCACGGTGACGGACAGGATTTTGCCGTCGGCGCTGAGCACGGCGTTCTTCAGCATGGGCGTGTCTCCGGTTTCGGGGTCGGACGCAAGTCGGCGACCAGGGTGGCGATGCCATCGGCGTGCAGATCGATCCTGACGCCGTCGATGGCGACGGTGGCGCGGGCGACCAGCAGGTGGAGAATCCGGGCCTGCTCGGCCGGGAAAAGCTCGTCCCAGAGCGGATCGAGGCTCTGGAGCGCGGCGGTGACCTCTGATTCAGGCAACCGCTCGCCGTCGTCGGCCGCTTGTTTCCAGGTTCGGACGATGATCTCCGGCGTGCGCAGCAGGCCACGGATTTGGGTGATGACGGCGGTTTCGATCTCGCCGGCCGGCAGCATTTTGATTGGGCAAGTCTGATAGCCGTTCTTGATCGCGGTCTGGCTGACATAATACCGATAAAGACGGCCCTTCTTGCGGGTGTGGGTTGGTGACAGCGCCACGCCGTTGGGACCGAACAGAATGCCCTTGAGCAAGGCCGGCGTGGTTTCCCGGCTCTGGCTGCCCTT
>CAIZDL010000234.1 GCA_903931735.1 uncultured Rhodospirillales bacterium | reverse complement strand
GCATCGCCGCCTGTATCCGCGACCCGGTTGCCGGCATCGGTGGGATGAACCATTTCTTGTTACCGGAAATTCCCGATGGAGCCGAGGACAGCATAAATGTCGCGGCACGATATGGTAGCGTCGCCATGGAGTTACTGATAAATCAATTATTGGGTGCCGGGGCACGGCGCAACAGGCTTGAAGTCAAAGTCTTTGGGGGTGCTAAGGTGATCGAGTCAACTCTCGACGTTGGCGCAAAGAACGGAGAGTTTGTGCTAGGATACATTCGCAACGAGGGCATCAACTTGGTGGGTAAGGATTTGGGGGGTACGCTGGCGCGCCGGATTCATTATTTCCCCTACACCGGCCGGGTCCTGCGGCGAGTTCTGAGAGCCGAGGCCATGTCTGATACTGTCAGCCAGGAACTCAATTTCATGCATTCGCTACGTCAAAAGCCAATCGAAGGCGATGTCGAACTGTTCGGAGACGATTAGAAATGTCCCGCCCGATCAGAGTCGTAATTGTAGACGACAGCAACTTGATGCGCCAAATGCTGACGGCCGCGCTATCAAAGGATACCGGGATCGAAATCGTCGGCACTGCCGCCGATCCATTCGAGGCGCGTGAAATCATCAAGATCACTCATCCCGATGTCATTACCCTTGACATCGAAATGCCAAAAATGGATGGACTCGCCTTCCTCGAAAAGATAATGACCTTGCGGCCAATGCCGGTGGTGATGGTCTCCAGCTTAACCCAGGCCGGTTCCGACGCCACTATTCGCGCGCTTGAGTTGGGGGCCGTCGATTATGTTGGCAAGCCCGCGGGGTCTGAGGGCTATGGCTTCAAACGCGTAGCCGAAGACTTGATCGGCAAGATCAAGCTCGCCGCCACCGCCCGCGTTGGGCATCTGCGAAAGACTCCGACCCCGCCATCCACCTTGCCCGCGCCGCGCCGGGTCAATAGCCGGTCGTTTATCGCCATCGGAGCCTCAACCGGTGGCGTTGAGCGTATTCGGGATATTCTTCAGGTGATGCCGGCCAACTGCCCGCCGATTGTCATCACCCAGCACATGGGGCCGAGCTACCTTGCCAGCTTCGCCCAGCGCCTCAACAATCTGTGTGCCCCCACCGTGAAGCTGGGGACCCAAGGCGCACGGTTGCAGCAGGGCGTGGTTTATATCGCGCCCGGCGAGGGGCACCTGGCGATTGCCAAGGATGCTCTTGGCTATTTCTGCCAAATTCAAGATACACCGCCGCTGGTAAGCGGCCACCGCCCCTCGGTCGACGTCCTTTTTCACTCTGTCGCCAGGGCCGCGGGGCCGAACGTTGTCGGCGCAATTCTGAGCGGCATGGGCAAAGACGGCGCGGCGGGAATGGCCGCCATGCGCGCCGCTGGCGCCCACACCATCGGCGAGCAAGAAACAAGCTGCGTCGTTTATGGTATGCCGAAAATGGCAAAAGAGGCCGGAGGTATTGTGCTGGAGCTTCCTTTAGCGCAAATTGCACCGGAATTATTACGAATGATCGACGCTGTTGCCGACCGCCCGAGGTCGAATTAGGGGGCTTTTGAGTATGGTTTGCGCGTGGCTGAACAAGCGCTGCGAGCCCGCCACCCAGGTCGATGGTGGGGCGATGGTGTCGTATGTCTCCGAGTCGACGCCTGCCCCTACGACCGCCCCCGCGCTCACGCTGGATTATGCGCTCCTCGGCCAATGGATTGGGTTTGCCGACGTTCAGCGCCATACCATGGATGTGTTGCGCGTTGAAATTGAACGCACCTCAACGCTGGTGGAAGACTCGACACTCGACCTCAGCCGGCGCTTCCAAGACCTTGCCATTAGTGCGCGGGAACAGTCGGAGCATGTGAACTTGATTGTGGGCATGGCCCGCTTCATTGAGATAGACGGCAATAAGGTGCCGCTCGATGAGCTGGTCAATAGTATGCAAACCATAATCAACGAGATGATTTCCAACATCATAAATCTCTCAAAAAATGCCATGACCATGGTATATTTGCTGGATGATGTGCAAAAAGATGTTGGAGATCTTGAAAAATATATTTCTGACATTGATGCTATCAACCGCCAAACTAATTTCCTCGCCCTGAACGCGACCATCGAGGCCAACCGGGCGGGCGATGCCGGACGCACCTTTGCCGTCGTGGCGAGCGAGGTTCGCAACCTTTCAAAAAATACCGGCGATCTTGCCACACGGATGCGCAGCAAAGTAACGGCAGTGGTAAAAGGCGTGCGCGATGGCCATGCCATCTTGCGCGAGATTGCTAACACCGACATGTCGCCCCAAATGTTGGCAAAAGACCAAGTCGACAAAACCATGGAATGCTTGGTTAATCAGACCAACCATTTCCAAACGGTGCTAGAAGGAACATCCGCTTCGTCGGAAGAAATGGCGGGCGTGATCAGCCGGATGGTCACCGGAATGCAGTTCCAGGATTTAGCCAAACAACGGTTGGAACACGTCGCCGACAGCATGACCATCGTTACGGCCGGTCTCGAAGATCTGGTTTCCCGCACCCGCGCCACCATCCCCGAGGGGGTTGACGTCCCCTTCCCCCAGGAATGGCTGGATGGGTTGCTCAGTCGCTTCACTCTCAGCGATATGCGCCAACGCTTCGTCCGACGCTTGCTTATGGAGGGGACGGCGCTTGACGAACATGGTATTCTCGACACCGTGCATGAAGAGTCCCAAGATGGCGGGGGCGACGTGGAGCTATTCTGATCTCTGGATGCCATTTGGCTCCCAGGGAGACATTCAAACTAAAGGACAATGACCAAGATGGACTACACCATCGCGACGAAAGATCACGAAGCCCAAGTCCTCATGACTGGCCGACTGACTTTTAACGATCACGCCAAGTTACGCGCCCTGATCAAAGAAATGTTGCAAAATGCCTCCAAGCGGCAGGTTCTTGATCTTTCGGCTCTTGAGTTTGTCGATTCGGCTGGGATCGGGATGCTTTTGATTGCTCGCGAAGAGCTGTCCAACCTTGACAAGCAGTTTGTTTTGCGCAAGGCGACCGGCCAAGTTAAGCGGGTGTTGACAGTGGCTCAACTCGGTAAACTTATCACCATCGAAGATTAGAGGCTGCCCCGTGGCGCCAACCCCCACCGTCGCTCTCCATTGCCTGGGATTCCCGACCGAGCGATTGCAACAACTCTCCCGCGCATCGGGATTGCCGGTTTGGCATTCCGAAGGTGATTGGAATGACAGCACCACGCGAGTCGTGCTCTTGCTCGGTCATGCTTGGGAAGATCAGGCGGCGTCTTACTTCGCCCTGCCCTATTCGGCGTGGATAGAGGTTGCGGCGCTGGCGGACCAACCGATTCTGGAATTGGTCGAGCGGGCCGTGGCGGCCTCCTTCTATGCTTCGTTTACCACCATAACCGCCAACCGGCTGAACCTCGCGGGCCAAATTCTCGTGGCAATCGCGGCGCAACGGCCATTGTCCGAAGTCTGTCGCGACAACATCGAGCTTGCCCTCCACGAGGCGTTGTGCAACGCCCTGCTGCACGGCAACCTCCAGATGGATGGTATCGGAGACCTTAGCGTGGATGCGCTAGAACGGTTTTCCCGCAACCTGATGCACCGAATCGCCGACCACGACTTAGCCAACCGCCGAATCGATATTATCTGCGAGATTGACACCGTTTCCGTCACCATTGATGTCTCCGACCAGGGCGGCGGCTACATCCCCAAACCAATAACCGAGCCCAAGGCCAGTGGCCGGGGCTTTGAATTGATCGCTGCCAGTTGCTTGTCATACCAAGTGCTGGATGGTGGCCGGCGGGTCAGCATGAGGTTCCTGGTATGAATTCAGGACCCGGCCCGGCCTCTCCCTCTGGAAAAGATTTGGTTGGTCTCAGCCGGTTACCGGTGGCGAACAGCCCGATCCTAGTCGTTGATGATATCGAGTGGAACCGGGCGCTGATCGGGACCTTGCTGGAAGAAACCGGCTACACCAACATTCGCTATGCCGTGGACGGGGCCGATGCCCTGGCAAAAATTGCGGCGTCGATTCCGGATCTGGTGATTCTCGACATCATGATGCAGGGGATCGATGGGTTTGAGGTTCTGCGCCGATTGCGCGCCAACCCCGATTACGATGGGCTGCCGGTCTTAGTCCAAACCGCGCTATCCGGAGTTGACGACCGCAATCGCGCTTTTGACGCCGGCACCACCGATCTGGTCACTAAGCCGCTGGAACGCACCGAACTTTTAGCGCGCGTTGCAATTCACCTTGAGAATCGATCGCTGATCCGGAGTTTACAACAATATCGCGGCCGACTCGAAGATGAACTTGAGATGGCACGCAAGATATTTGAGCATATGCTTCCCACCAATGATACACTGGAGAAGCTTAAAGCGACGACCGGCTTGACGATCCGCTCTCACATGCTGCGATCCTCGGAGTTGGGGGGCGACATATGGGGCACCGTGCGCACTGCCGACGGGCGGGTTGGCATTTATCTTCTTGATTTGGCCGGTCAAGGTGTCTCGGCGGCGCTTAATGTCTGCCGGTTACACTCGTTGATCCAGGAGTTTTCCGGCCTCGCGGGGGAACCGGCCCGCTTCGTGAGCGAACTCAATCGTCACGCCCGAGAGTTGATGGTGCTGGGAGAACACGCCAAAATGACGTTTGGCGTCATTTCTCCGGCAACGGACTGTTTTACCTACGCCTGTGCTGCGACCTGCAATCCGGTGCTGTTGTTGCCCGGGGGAGCGGCGCCGATCTTTGGCGAGGCTTTCGGCCTGCCCCTCGGCGCCGACGCGAACGCCGTTTATGAGGAACGTGAATTTCCGTTCCCGCCGGGCGCCTCAATTTTACTGCATAGCAACGCGATTCTCGACGCAATTGACGAAACCGGGGCCAACTTTACCCGCCCTCGGTTCTCCGATATTCTCACGACCGCTCTTACGAGCACTGACCAAAAGAGCGCCTTTCCGGCCATCACCGTCGCACTCGACGCGGTGGTTGGCAATCCGCCCAGCGACGACCACACCCTGGTTTGGGTTAGTCGTTAATTTGTTCCAACATCGAAAATTTGTGAAATGAGCCCCTTGACCTAGCTGCCCAGCTTATAGAATGATTAGCCGCGCGTTTAACTAATCGTCTAATGTGTTGTAGTTAATGAACATTTAAGTTTTCTCCTGGTAAAGCCCAGTTGCAAACAAGCCGGTTAATCTTAGTTACAAAGAGCGCCGGGGGCTCGGTTGGAATAAGGTTGGGTATATTTCCGATGTTGTACTCCGTGTAAAGACAGCATGATCAGCGAGCAAGCAACTATGGTTTCCGTAACGATATGCGGAAGCTCCCCTGGGGAGATCCGGGTGAACTGAATGGACGAAGCGAAACGAGGGGCTGAAATAGAGAGGCAGGGCGCGAAGTCCCAGCTTCCTGACCTGCGTTTTGCGCGGGTTATGGTGGTGGACGATAACCGCGTCAACCGCCACCTTTTGCTCGCCCTGTTAGAGCGTGGCGGCATCACCACTGTTCTTCTCGCCGAAGATGGCCGGGACGCGCTTGATAAGATTGAGGCCTTCAAACCCGATCTTATGTTGCTTGATCTGATGATGCCCAATCTTGACGGCTTTGATGTTTGTCGCCGACTGCGGGCGGACTCCAACTATTTCAACCTGCCAATACTGGTCCAGAGCAGCCTTAACCGCGCCGAAGATCGCAATCGCGCTTTTTCCGCCGGCGCCACCGACTATGTTAGCAAACCAATCAACGCGGTCGAGCTTTTGTCGCGAGTGCGCATTCACATTCAAAACCGAATGTTGCTCAACAGCCTTCAGCATTACCGGCAGCGCACCGCGAGTGAGTTGACGCTGGCCCGCGACATGCAGGAGCGCCTGATGCCGCAGCCTGTGCAATTGGAAAAGATTCGCCAAAATCTCGGGCTCAATATTTCCGCACATTTTGCCCCCTCCTCCGAGCTTGGCGGCGATTTTTGGGGGATGCGTCCCGACCGGGACCGGTTGGTGATCTGGCTGGTGGATTTCGCGGGCCACGGTGTTGGCGCCGCTCTCAATACCTTTCGTTTGCACGCGATCATCAACCAGTTCGACTTCACCGATTGCGGGCCGGAAGGGTTTGATCCAGCGGCGTTTCTCTCCCTCATGAACAAGCGCTTGAGCCCGCTGTTGCCCACCGGGCAATACGCAACCATCCTGGCTGGGGTGATCGACCCTGCCAAAAACCACTTTCTTTACGCCTCGGGCAGCGCGACCCGGCCCATGGCTTGGCGCCCCGGCGACAAAGCCCCAACCCAGGGCGACAACTCGGGCCTCCCCCTTGGCTTTACCAAAGACGCCGACTATGAAAACCGCACCCTGGAACTGGGGCCGGGCGGCCGGCTCTTCCTTTACAGCGACGCTGCGGTGGAACTGCCCATCGGCAACGATGAAATCCTCGACGAGGCCGGGCTTGAAGCCCTGGTGATCGAACATCTCGCCGAACCGAATGGCGCAACATTCCTGGCCCAGCTCCTCGCCTCGCTTTCAGCCAAAGGCGAATACAACGACGACCTCACCGCCCTGGTCATAACCCGCGAACGATAACGGCAACGATCGTTCAAAATCCGCCCCCTTGAAACGGCCTGCCGGTGCCCAGCGTTACCATATGCGCCACCATCAAAATCCCCACCAGCAGCGACACCCCCATCACCAGGACCGGCGACCATAACCGTGGATTGTTGATATCGACCGGTCGACGCGCGGCCAGATTTGCGCAGACAAACACCCCCACCGCCACCGCGAACACCCCAATGGTTTCGGCCCAGCCCAACTCCATGGCATCGCACCTCAACTCATACGGATGCCGAAAAACACCCGCGCGGACCCTATAATATCCAGAATACCACGCCATAACAAAAGGCATGGCTGGGAAATGTGTTCTAGAGCCATGATCCGATCAAGCGGAACCGCATCATGGCGCTAACTTTTTTGTTTTTAGTGCGGATCAACGCTACAGGGTGAGTCACCCCTTCGCGACCCGCTCTAGGACGTTGGCATTTGGCCAAAATGAGGATACCCTTTAGTCCGTATCGTGGTTGGCTATGCGGGCCAAGGGCGATTTTGCCACAAAAGTGCGAAGGGCATGTGATGAAGCTTTTCGGTTTCGCGCAGCGGCGGAGATGGCTGGGACTGGGAGCGGCGCTACTCGCCCTTTGTGTGGTCGAGGTGGCAGAGGCGACTCAACAGGCGGCCCCCCCCTCGCCCGAACCGCGAGCCGGCAGCTACCTTGCCGGCCGCTTCGCCCAGCATGTGGATGACTGGAAAGCCGCCGCCAGCTTTGTGGCCGACGCGCTGGCGCGCGATCCGGGGGAAAGCGGCCTTTTGCGCCGGGCCTTCCTGCTGGAACTGAACGGCGGCGACATTGAGAAAGCACTGCCGCTGGCAAAGACCCTTGCAGCGTTGGAGCCGGGCTCGACCATTGCAACGCTGCTGCTGTTCTGCGACGATGCTGTCAAGGGCCGGTTGGAGGATGCCGCATCTCATCTGGCCACCCTCACCCCCGATGGCATCGCCCGCTATGCGGCGCCCCTGCTTTCGGCGTGGCTGATGCAGGCGCGCGGACAGCCGCCGGCCGTGATCGACGCCGCCCTTGCGCCGCTCAACGCCACCCAAGGGCTGAGCCTGCTGCACGCCATTCACCGGGCGATGATTGCCGAGGTGGGCGGCAACCGCGAGGCCGCCACCGAGTGGTATCAAAAGGCGCTTCAGAGCGCGCCGCCGTCTTTGCGGGTGGTTCAGGCGATTGGCAGCTTTTACGCGCGCAACGGGCTTGCCGACCAAGCCCGCGCCCTTTACACCGCGTTTACCAACGACAATAGCGAAGGCGCCCTCACCGACGCCTCGGCACTGCTGGAGCAAGCCGATATCGGCACCGAACCCGCCGTTGCCACTGCCAACGAGGGCATGGCCGAGGGGCTGTTCGACCTTGCCTCGGCGCTACACCAGGATGGCTCGGATGAGATGTCGCTGATCTACGCCCGGCTGGCGCTGGTGCTGCGCCCGCGCTTCCCGCTCGCCCAAATGCTGGTTGGCGACATACTGGCCACTCGCGGTCATTTCGAGGAGTCGCTCGGGCCGTATCGCGAAATCGCCACCGACCGGGCGCTTGGCTGGGGCGCGCGCCTCCGTGAAACCGATAGCCTCATTCGGCTGGAGCGCTCCGACGAAGCCACCAGCCTGTTGGAGGCCCTTGCCGCCGAACATCCCGACCGGGCCGAGCCGTTGGTGCGCCTCGGCGACCTTTACCGGGGCAACAAGAAAAATGCCGAGGCCATCGACGCCTATAGCCGCGCGTTGAAGCGGATTGGGCGACTAGAGGAACGTCACTGGCCAATTCTTTATGGGCGCGCCGCCGCCTATGAGCGGGTGGGGCCGTGGCTAAAGTCGGAGCAAGACCTTGAAACAGCGCTGAAACTTAGCGGCGATCAGGCGATTTTGCTAAATTTTCTCGGCTACTCGTGGGTCGATAAAGGCGTTAACATCCCGCGCGCAAAAACCATGATCGAGCGCGCGGTGGCCCTGCGGCCCCGAGACGGCTACATCGTCGATAGTCTGGGCTGGGCGCTATTTCGCATCGGCGATACCAACGGCGCCGTTGTCCAGTTGGAACGCGCGATCGAGCTGAAGCCGCTCGACCCGACCATCAACGACCATCTGGGCGATGCTTACTGGGCTGCCGGCCGCAAAACCGAGGCCCTCTTTCAATGGCGTCGCGCCCTTCAAAATGCGGATGAGCCCGACATCACCCTTTCGGTGACCAAAAAACTCAAGGAACGCGATCTTCTGGGGAAGATATAATCGTGACCAAACATCCCGCTACGCCAGAGATTCGGCCAGCCGCGCCTGAAATTCGGGTTGACGCTCCTGCCAAGATCAATCTTTACCTGCACGTTGTTGGCCGTCGCAGCTCTGGTTATCATGAGCTGGACAGCTTGGTGATGTTTGCGACCGAAAGCGACAGCCTGACCGTGACGGCCCTGCCCGATGGGATGCCGCCGGAACTCCTCATCAACGGCCCCTTCGCGGGCTCGCTCGCAAACGAGCCTCCGGCGTGCAATCTGGTCGTGAAGGCGGCGCTCGCCTTTGCGGCGCACCTTGGCCGCACGCCCTCGGTTCGCATCACCCTCACCAAAAATCTGCCGATCGCCTCCGGCATTGGCGGCGGGTCGGCGGACGCTGCCGCCTGCCTGCGTGCGCTGTGCCAATTATGGGGTATCCCGGCCGATGGTCCGGTGCTGTTTACACTTGCGGCTCAGCTTGGCGCCGACATCCCGGTTTGCCTCCACGGACGGGCCGCCTATTTTGGCGGTATCGGCGAACGCCTTGATCCGGCACCGCTGTTGCCCAATTGCCCGGCGGTGCTGATCAACCCTGGCGTTCCGGTTCCCACTCCGGCGGTGTTCCGCAACCGCCCGCCGGTATATTCCTGGCCGGCGCGGCTGAGCAAACCCCCGGCCGATATTGCCGATCTTGCCGACATGCTATCCCGCCGCCGCAACGATCTCACCTGCGCCGCAATCGAGGTGGCCCCGGAGATCGCCGAGGTTCTGACAACGCTGGAGCGAGCGGGGGGGTGCCTGCTCGCCCGCCTTTCAGGCAGCGGCGCCACCTGTTTTGCCATTTACCCCGACGATGCCGCAGCCACCGCCGCCGCAACCCTCATTGCAACGCAACACCCCGACTGGTGGGTGCGACCGTGCCGCTTGGTCTCCGATACCAAGTTGGGAAGGCCCTGACCCCTTGCTTATTAGTGGGCCGCATCAGTTAAATTGCACGGTAAAAGTCCGGGTTTCCAAAGGCCGTCGGCCTTTGGTCGCCGAAGGCAATCCAAAAGTTTTGTAGGGGCTTTGCCCCTCTGACCCCACCAAAGGCCGGCGGCCTTTGGAAACCGTTAACCCAGCAAGTTAACTGATCCGCTCTAACCATTGACATGGCCGAAAGCCGTGGACCAGTGCCTTGTGTTGTCGATCGGCGGCCCCGCCACAGGCAAGCGAATTGAAACCATCGTCCCCTGCTGGAGTTGACTGATCAGGCAAACAGAGCCGCCATGCAGATCTGCCAACGCCTTAACCAACGCCAGACCAAGCCCGGTGCCCCCGGCGCCCCTGGTGTAACTATTGTCGAGCTGTTCAAACGGCTTCATCACCCGCTCGACCTGATCTTCAGGAATACCGATACCGGTATCGGAAACCGCAACTTCGACCCAATCCGGCCCATCGGCTGCGGCCCGCAGCGTCACCGTGCCACCGGCCGGCGTGAACTTTACCGCGTTGGACAATAAATTCAGCACCATTTGGCGCACCGCGCGTTCATCCGCCCGGATCTCGGGCAGCACCGGATCAAAGTCCCTCACAAGTTTCAAGTTCTGACTGTTAGCGCGCGGCGTGATCATATGGAGTCCGCAATCGAGGGCTTGCCGCAGATCAACCAAGCGCAAATCAAGCTCCAGTTTTCCCGCTTCGATCTTTGATATATCAAGAATTGATGTAATAAGCTCCAAAAGATGTTGACCACTAGCGTGAATATCTCCAGCATATTCCGCATAACGCGCCGCCCCCGCAAAGCCATACACTTGGTCCCGGATCATTTCCGAAAAACCAAGAATTGCGTTAAGAGGCGTGCGCAACTCATGGCTCATGGTCGCAAGAAAAATCGATTTGGCGGCGTTAGCGGCCTCGGCTGCCGACCGAGCGGCCATCAAGGCCGCCTCATAGCGCTTCAACTCGGTGATATTACGGCTCGTAATGGCGATGCCATCGGCCAACGGCACGACGGTATGATGTATCCAAGTTGTCCCGGCCAGCGGATCATTGGTTTCAAACTGCTCGTCCAGCACCTCCCGCCGAAGTAAAACCCGCCGGTACTTGTCAAAAAAGCCATCCTCCCGCGCCAACGGCTGAACCACGCTCAACAACTGGCCGATAATCTGCTCCCGATCAAGGCCCAGCATCGCCGAACCGGTGCCATTGGCCTCGGCGAACCGAAAATCCACCACGTCGCCGGCTTCATCGCACGTTGCATCCAGAATATAAAGGCCATCGAGGCTGGCTTCGCTGGCCCCCCGATAACGCTCTTCTCCACGCAGCACACGCTGATGCAACGCCTTGATTTCAGTAATATCCTCTTCAACCGCGACATAATGGGTGATTTGGCCGGCCTCATCCCGCACCGGCGAAATCGACGCCGCCACCCAATAAAGCGAGCCATCTTTGCGCCGATTGTGAAACTCGCCGTGCCAATCCGCACCCGACGAAATCACCCGCCAAAGCTGTCGATACTCCTCGGGCGGGGTCATCCCCGATTTAAACATGCTCGGCCGGCGGCCAATCACCTCGTCCGGCCGGTATCCGGTGCCCCGAACGAAACCGGGATTGACATACTCAAACCGCCCCTCGGCATCGGTGATCGCGATCAACGCCGGGCTCTGCTCCACCGCGCGCATCAGCAAACGCACCGAGTTTTCGCTGCCCGTCCGGCGCGGGGTGGAACGGGCGATGTGATCATGCAGGCTCCGCAACTCACGATTGGCGCTGGAAAGTTTGCGGGCAAGCTCCCGGTTTTCCAATTCCATCGCGGTAGCGGACGCCAAAGCCGCAGCGACCGCCCCATCTTCGCCGTCCCGGACCAGCAAAAACCCAAACAGCCGCGAACCGTTATAAACCGCAACCGAACGCCAGCCATCCCGGCCGCCGACGGAACAACCACTGATAGAGGGTCGAGCCCCTTGACAGGCCACATCGCCGCACTGCCAAGTGTTGGAACACTCATCACAAGCGGCCAAGGTCCCGTTGAGAACCGGCCGCAAGGTGCCGCTAAGACACAAGCGCGCCTCGGTGGCAGAGGTCAGGCGCTGGGCCATCCGACAGGCGAGTGCCGAAAGATCATCGACCGACGCCGCCGCCCCCAGCGCTTGCTGAAAGCCAAGTAACTGATCCAGCACCTCATGCCCGCCGTTGGTCGCCATGCCCCACCGCCCATGAGTCTGAAGCTTAGAACGCAGTCACCGCCGAAGGCAGGAAATCAATACCCAGCATCAAATCAACCCAGGCCGTACCATCTTCAACCCTGACCGCCGAAACCAACAGATATTCCGTAATCTGCCCGCCGGGCGTAACCACCGGGCGGCCATATAACATTAAGCTATGTTCGGCCCGACTGGTCCCACCATCGGCCTTTACCATATTTTCTTCCAGCGATAATGGCGCAACACGGGTACGACCAGGGTTCCAAAGCCGTTGGTAGAGTGCGCCCTTAACCTCAAAGCTGGGATAACCGATGTAACCGTCGGCGTCATCGAGCCAAAACGCCCATTCACCCGCACTCGCGGGGTAAACTTCATCGAAGGGGCGGAAGTAACGGCACTCCTCCCCCTCAACCACCTGAAGCATACCGGCGAGCTTTCCACCTGGCGCCGACAAATAATAGCGGTGACCGGTCACCCCGCCGGCCTCAATTTCACCATGACCAATCACCAAACACTGACCGCCGGGATGCACAATCGGAATCGCTCCGTCGATTAAGATAAACGGCGCCTCCGCCAATTCAACCGCCCTGCCAATCCCGAGACCCAACGGCCCCCGAGGGGTTGGCGCCGTGCGAAGCCCCAGTTTTGCCGCAACCATGTCTTTAACTAAACGGAAACTCATGGCATGTCCTCCTGTGGTGCCAAGCTCAACTCCCGGCCCCGACTTTCTTTTCAATTTCGGGAATGGTCCGCCACAACGCATCTTCCACCTTGGTCAGGCCGGCGACGCCGTGGCTGGCAACCCAACGCTCCGAAAGAATGAACACCGCGCCCACCGACAAAGTAGGCACCGACGTGTCCAAACCAAACCACCGGCTTTTCTGGAGTTTTGGATAAAGTTTACCGGGAATTTTTGAAACCTCATAGATCGAGTGGCCGGTACGATCAAGAACCGAGGCCAGATGATTATCATCCACCAGCGCCATGGTAAGTTTATCGCCATAACGGTCATTCGCAATACGTAAAAATTCAGTATTGACGCCCGAGACAAAGACGATCACAGCATCGGGATTCTCCGCGACCGTCGCCAGCACTTGCGGATCATTGGGGACCCGCCGCAACCGCCCGACACGATCAAACTCGGCATACCGGAGATCGATGGCCGAAAAACTATCCCAGGTTTTTTGCGCACCCGAGCCCACCAGATATAGCCAATGCCGTTTGGGGTCGAGATCGCCGATCCGCTCCACCTTGGCCTGCTTATTCGCCAAAATCTGAACAAACTCCTGATAGACCGTCGATTTTAAAGCATCAATCCGGGCACCGGAGTGCTTACCCAACCACTGGTTAAAAACATCCGCCTGAACCAGGATGGCGTCAAAAGTTCCGGCGGCCAGCCCATCCAGATTCTCCACTGAACCGTTGGTGACTTTGCATTCAACCTCAAAGTCCTGAAGGTTGCCGCGCAGACCCCGCATCGCCCCCGCGCCCTGGCAAAACGGATAGTAACTGCCGGCCTCACCCCCGGTGCCCATCACCAGCGCCTTGTCGTTGCCCCCTCCCGCCACCATCACCGCCGGAGCCAACGCAACCGATGCTGGCACACCATCGGGCAGCGTGCCGGGTTTTTGAGGCTGACCTTGCATCGTGGTCAACTTGGCATCCATCAAGTCGAGCTTAGCCTTCAACTCAGCATTGTCGGCGGCCATGCGGTTTGCCTCGGACCGCCAGGCTTGAAACCCCGGATCGTTTGAATTGTGGTAGGCGGCAGCAGCGTGAGAGGGCTCGGTGATTTTGTCCAGCACCATCCACCAAAACAAAGCATCCCACATGCCAAACGAGGGAGCCGACCGGAATGCGAAAGGAGATGGCGCCCAGGGGTGCGAGTTGCGCCAAACGTCGCGCTCGGAATAAGCCTGATCATAGTTGCGATAACGCCCAGCGTTAGCCCCATAAAGCGGATTGTGGGCATAATCACTTGATCCCGTCAGCGTCCCTTGGGCCGGAGCCTTGAAACGATCCTGCTCGGTTTTGTAGCGATTATAAGACTGGGACGATAATTGCCGCTCGGCGCCGCGATCAAAGCCACCCGAAGGGGCCTGGGCCGCCGAAGCCGCTGGGACATGCGCCGCAAAGGGCTGAGACGAGCCCCCCGGCTTGGAATACCCGCCCGAACTGCTCACCCCGGCCCCCGAAATGGGGATAGAGGATGGTGCCGAAGAGGGAGTCGAAGGTGAAATCGACGATGAAGCCGAAGATGAAGCCGGGGCAGCACCGGCTCCCGGCTTGGCATACCCTCCCGACGTGGTATGAGGGACGGGGGCGGCACTGGGCGTCGACCGATCCCATAACGTGCTGCTGGTGTGAGGCTGGCTACTCTTTTGCTGCCAATGCGAGGACGAGGCCCCGCTACTGAAACTACTGGTCTTTTGCCCGGCGACAGCGCCCGATACCGGGGCCAAAGCCAGAGCACCCGCGACCAACAGCGAAACCAGCCACATCGATCTTGCTCCGTTCATATGCCGTCATGCCTCCAAAGCGCAACCGGGCTCAGGGTCCGCCAAGCTGTTCAAATGGGTATGCAGCAGAGTTTCAACCTTGCCTATCCGGTTAACGCAGACACCCACTACATGTTGGGTGCGCCCAATCGCCGGAGTAGAGTTCAGCGTAGGTCGGCGCCTCAGCCCCGCCCGCGATCCCCAGCAATGATCTGAAGGCATTGAACGGGT
>CAIZDL010000233.1 GCA_903931735.1 uncultured Rhodospirillales bacterium | reverse complement strand
TCTCGACGGCCTGTTCACTTTCTACGGTCTGTTCATGTTCGGCAATGAGGAAGCCGCTAAGTTGCATGTGCCGACAGAGCACTCTACCCCCGGAATGGGAGCAAGACGGGTAATTGCAAAGAGTGCATTCTGTTGAGATATTATCTCGGCCACAATTCTTTGCCCGGTAAAGAAGGCAGTCTGCCGCCTCGATTAAAGTAACAAAAGCCTGCCCTTCTTCGGGAACCATCGCAGCGCCGCCGATGCTTACTGTAACCGAGTCCGCAACATCGGAATAGCCATGGGGCAAATGGCGCTGACGAATTTCGTTTAAAACCCTGTGGCCCACGGCCGTCGTTCCCGCAATATCGGCGCCAGGAAGTAAGCACACAAACTCCTCGCCGCCGAATCGGGCCACAAGGTCGGGAGGGTCCCGGATAACGTCTTTAATCGCGCGGACGATATTTTTTAGGCACTCATCGCCCATAACATGCCCATAATTATCATTGTATCGTTTAAAATAATCAATATCAATCATCAACAATCCGATTGACGATTTCGAGCGAAGGGCGCGCGCCCATTCGGCTTCGATTGCTTCATTAAATCTAAATTTATTCGCAGCTCCGGTTAGGCCATCACTTCTCGACAACAACATCAGTTTTTGGTTCGCCTCGTGGAGCGCAATCCGGTCACGCCGCCGATGGTGGGCAACAATACATATGAGCACCCCAGATACGATAAAAATACCAATAACGATGAGGTGGTTAAACTCTGGCTTCCACGACCAATAGGGAGGGACAAACACATAATGCCCAGTGGCGGCACTGAGTACCATAACCATGATGGCGGGCCCTGTCCCCAGAACAAGAGCGGCAAACGCCGTGGCTGGAAAGTATGTTATGTAGGGAAGCCCCTCCTCAACGGGAAGAACGGTAAATCGAACAAGAGTCGCAACCACAAAAACCAACCCCCCAATCATATAACGAATCACCGGGCTTACTGAAATATCCATATCCAGCGCCGATGCGATCAAGCGATCAATGTCATAACGTTTCATTGTAAGTCTCCCTGAAAAATATGGGGCAGACCCCCGATCGCTGCTCTTTACAACCCCCTCCCCGGTAATGATCATGACATATCTGACTGTGTCGATAAACCCTATTTCTGTCCGCTGTCGAGCCGATTTCTGAGTACAAACAGAAAAACTCGTGCCTATGTCCTCATTGCCACTTATAGAAGTCGCTGTAAGAATCCCGTCACTATCTTATACCCAATCGCCCCACCCAAGAAACTTTGGCAAAATGGGAAATGGTGTCCAGAGAATACTCCAGACACCGCACCATCTGCAAGAGCATTCATCTTCACGCAACCGCGGCATTCCTTTCTCAATAGTATACTCCTGTGCACCTCACCTCTTAAGGGTGCGTGCAACGGAGTATAGCCTATGCTCTCGATCGTCGTTTCAAGCCTATTGTTCGTTCATTATCCCACCATCCCCACGCCGCCAAGCGGCTGACATCGAAAAAACTACCGGCGCTTTCAATAGCTACGACGAGACAGGTAGGCCGAACCCCCCAGGCTCCAACGCTGGCAACGCTTTGAATGTTCGATTTCACCCCCCGCCGAATCGGGAAGCGGGCCAAAAACGCGCCGCGCGTTGAACCCAAGGCGGTTCCCCATTAGCGCGACGCTCTTGGGCATGGTATACACCTGCGCAGCCTTCGGCGAGGATGGTGCGATGGGTTGCTGGCGCTTCGGTAACCGGCTCTACCCGTTTTTAGCGTCCCCGATAGTATTCGTTGCTTTTGTATGGAAGTATGCTACCTTGGAGGTGCCGGTAAGGTTTGCGACCTTAGAATGACGAGGGACGCGAGCGCCAGAAGAGCAATGTAATAAGGATAGATATGGCACGATATCTTTTTCACGCATTAAGCATTCGGGCACTTTTGATTGGTATGGCCATCACCATGATGGCCCCCATTATTGTTGGCGTTACTTATAATCTTGAGCATCAAGCGAATCTCATTCGGGGCACCGCCGAGGATGAGGCCCTCCAATTAGCGCGGATAACGGCCGCAGATACGGCGCGGCAAATTGCGCAAACCCGCGATTTTCTCGCCCGCTTGGCTGATTTCCCCGATGTTCGGGCCCTTGATTCCACCCAGTGTAATCCGCAATTTTCCCACTTTCATCAGATATATGCGGGCTTTGCAAATCTATTGACCAAGAAAATCGACGGTGCGATTGTCTGTAGCTCGCTTCCGCTGCCAGCAAACCCAAGACAGACGAACACATCTCTTTCAATTGATGAGGTTATTCGGACCAAGGCTTTTGTGATTGGGCGCCCAAACAAGGGGTTTATTTCGGGGCGATGGGTAGTAACGCTTGAATATCCTTTGTTCGACGCCGCCGGTACATTGACCGGCATGGTCGGTGCGGCGGTCGATTTGACGCGCTTCAACCCGCTGGTTGGTCATGTGGCATTTAGAACCTTACCACAGCATATTCTGGCTTCGTTGATTGATGATCATGGCGTCATTTTGGCTCGCTCGGATGATCCCGAGAAGTGGGTGGGCGCTAACCGCTCGGGCTTTCCAACAACAAATGAGTTTTTGGCACGACGGCAGGGTATTACTGTTTTAACATCTGCCATCGATCATGTAGAGCGGATATTCGGGATTGCGGAGGTTGAAGGCACGCATTGGCTGGCAGTCGTTGGGTTACCAACGGCCGGCGTGAATGCCGAAATTGAGCAGCATTATTTTCGCTCGTTACTGTCTATTGTTATTGGCTTTTCGGCTCTTATTTTCTTTTCTCTTTGGTTGGGACAGCGAATTGCACGACCGATTCTTGCGGTGGCGAAAACCGCCGAGGCGGTGAGAAATGGCAACTTCAACCAACGCACGCCTGAGATTGCCCGAAATGGTGTTACCGAGGTGGCGTTGGTTGCCCGCCAGTTCGACGCTATGCTGAATACTCTGGAGTTGGAGCGGCAACGAGTCGTTGAAAGCGATTTGCGCTTCCGAACCTTGGCGTTGTTCGACCCGCTAACCCAATTGCCCAATCGGCGCTTGTTACAAGACCGGCTCAATCAAACGCTCGCGGCGGCACATCTGCGGGGCCATAAGGGCGCAGTCTTGTTGGTCGACCTCGACAATTTTAAAACTATAAATGACACGCGAGGGCACGCGATCGGCGATCGGTTACTTGTCGCGGCCGGAGAACATCTATTATCGTGTGTCCGCCCCCGCGATTGGGTGGCACGATTGGGCGGCGATGAATTTGTCGTGGTGCTCGAAGACCTTGGTGTAGACATTGAGCGAGCCGCGACCCAGGCAGAAGAGGTGGGTGAACGGGTTTTGGCCGCAATGGGCAACCCGTTGGTGCTTGAAGGCCGGGACTACCATGGCTCCGCCAGCGTTGGGATTTGCCTCTTCGATGGCGCGTCGGCGGACACTGAGGAGCTGCTGAAACGGGCTAATTCGGCAATGTATCGGGCAAAATCCAGTGGCCGCAACACGCTGCGATTCTATGATCCCGTGATGCAAGCGGCGCTCGAAGCTCGGGTCGCCCTCGAAAACGAGTTGCGTCATGCGCTGCCAAAGGGCCAGTTTGTCTTATTTTATCAAGCATTGTTCGATGGGGCGCGCAATATTGTCGGCGCCGAGGTGCTTTTACGGTGGCAGCATCCCGATCGGGGATTAACCTTGCCCGGCGAGTTCATCACGCTTGCCGAGGAATCGGCGCTTATTATTCCAATTGGACAATGGGTGCTGGCCACCGCGTGCAATCTCTTGAACGACTGGAAAGGCCGACCGCATTTTGAGCACTTAACACTATCGGTCAATGTCAGTGCCCGCCAGTTTCGCCACCCTGGGTTTATTACGGCTATACAGCAAGTATTGGAAGAAAGCGGGGCGGAACCGAACAAGCTGAAATTGGAACTGACGGAAAGTTTGATGCTCGACAATGTTGGCGACACGATTGACAAGATGCTAGAGCTAAAAGCTCTTGGAGTTGGTGTCTCTATGGATGATTTCGGCACCGGCTATTCATCGCTTTCCTACCTCAAGCAGTTGCCGCTAACTGAACTTAAGATCGATCGCAGTTTTGTTCGCGATATCGCCACCGTATCGGAAGGTGCGGTCATTGTGCGCACGATTATTGGCATGGCGCGCAGCCTTGGCCTTGCCGTGGTCGCGGAGGGGGTTGAAACTGTCGCGCAGTTTGCGTTTCTCAAGCAACACCGCTGCCACAGGTTCCAGGGCTATTTCCTGGCTCATCCGGTGCCATTATCGGCATTTGGAGAAATGGTGATCAAAGCTTGCCTATCCGGTTAACGCAGACACCCACTACATGTTGGGTGCGCCCAATCGCCGGAGTAGAGTTCAGCGTAGGTCGGCGCCTCAGCCCCGCCCGCGATCCCCAGCAATGATCTGAAGGCATTGAACGGGTAGAAG
>CAIZDL010000232.1 GCA_903931735.1 uncultured Rhodospirillales bacterium | reverse complement strand
TCGGCGACCGGGCGCCGTTTCAGGAACTCGGCAAAATCCAGCACTTCGCCTTGGCGTTGCGGCGGCAGCGCCCGCAAGGCCGCCACAACCCGTTCCTCGATCCGGGGTTCGATGCTCATGACGCTATGCCCCTCCCTCGGTCAGTCATAGATTCTGGGTCAATTCCTGAAGAGCGATGGTGAGAACCCGTTCGCGCCACGGCTCAAAGCGGGTGATCACAGCCTGTTCGGTTTCGCTGTAGAAAAAAACAAACGCTTCCTCGGCAACAGGAACAAGCGTTGTTCGCTTGGTTCTGTCTCCATCCTCATCAATGAATTCCAGGAACGGAGCGCAAACCAAGCTGCCGCTGAACGGTCGACCAAGGCTGTGGAAGGTGAACACCAATTTAGCCCGCCGCTGCCAAGCCATGTTCAGGGATACCCATTCCCTATACTCGCTGGTGTTGGCGAAATACTCCAAACGTCGTGCGGTTTCGACGATCTGCGATCGATACCAATGGTTGGTTTCTGGTTCGGATCGGTAGATGGAAACGCTAGCGCTGAGCGTGTCCCGTTGCAGGGCGGTTCGAATGTCGGGGGCGATCGCCTCCAGGCGACCGGCGGCATTTAGCGCCAGAGCGTGGGCATGGTCAAAGACCTTACGCAGGCTCCTTTCCCGGTCGCCGGCACGGCGATTGGCCGCGTCGAGCAGGCCGCCCAACATCGACTTAACGTCGGCCTGAGCGGTCAGCATGGTTTCAGAGATCGCGGTCGCTTTGCGGAATTGCGCCCGCTGAATTTGGGCGATCAACTGAACCAAAAGCGTCAGATCGCCAAGGTCTGCGGCTTCAAGAGCTTCGACATACTTGACCTTTTCGTCACGGGTGACGACCAGGGGGAACAAACCGGCCTGGACCAGGACCAGAGAAGCCAGTGCCCGCGCCACCCGGCCATTGCCATCCTGAAATGGATGTATCTGGGTAAACCGATGATGCAGCCATGCCGCCCGCACCGCCGCATCAACCTTCTGAGCGCAATAGTCTGCATACATGGAAACAAGCCGATCCATTTCGGAGGCGACGTGTTCCGGGGGACAATATGTATAAACTATCCCGTCGCGTTCAGGATAGTTGGTTTGCGTCTTCCAGTCCCCCTGGATAAGAGGAATTGTAATTACCGTGCCAAATTGGTCAACGGCTTCGGAATGAGGCTGGCTTCTTACCAGCGCGGCATGCAATTCCTTAATGTACGATGTTGACAGCATCCGCCTGCTCGCAACAAAGTCAAAGACCCCATCCAAGGCATCCTTCTGGTCACGGAGAAGTTGGATAACGTAATCCCGTGGCTTGTTTGTGCTGCCATGACTCAGCAGCTCCGCCTGAAACCCGCGCTCAATCAATGTTATGGTGACGCCACGCTCGATATCATATAAATTTTCAATGATACCGGTTTCGATGGCCCACTCACGGCTTAGACGCTCGGAAAAGTCTTGAAGTTGTCTTGTTCCGCGCAAACGGTCTTGCTGTTCTTTCCATATAATCTGGATACTTTCGACCTCGCTGGCCTTGATGGCGCGCCAGTCACCTTCGATGCCAATGATGCCTGTTTCCTGACTCCATATCGGGCAAATGGACTGTGTCATTTTTGATTTCCCTCGGTCAGTCCGACGATCTCGGCCAATAATCCCTCGGTCTCACGCTCCAGCGCCAGAATGTCGGCGCGGATTTCCGCCAACGGGCGCAGGGGTTGCGGCTTATAGAAATAGCGGGTGAAACTGATCTCGTAGCCGACCTGGGTTTTGGCCGCGTCCACCCAGGCGTCGAGGGCGTGGGGCAGCACCTCGCGACGGATGAACGCCTCGATGCCGCCCGGTTCCAGCAACGGCACCTGCTCGGTGTCGCGCAACTCGCTGTCCGGCTCGTATTCGACCACACGGGGCTTGCCGTCCACCTTGATGGCAGTGCGGCCGTGCAACGGGTCGGCCTCGGCCTTGCCCGGCTTGTGAAGCTTGGCGATGACCGGTTCAGCGGCTTCGTCTCTTTCGGCGAGGGCCGATTGCAGCAGCTTGCGCCGTTTGGCGGTCAACCGGACGCCGTGCCGGTCGGCGTCGTCTTCGACGGCTCCGATGAACAGGTTGAAGTCGCTTTGCGGCCCTACCCCCAGGCGCTTCGCCACGCGGTCGGCGAGGTTGGCGAGCGGTTCCTCGTCGGCGTCGGCACAGACATGCCGGAAGTGGCCACGGTTGGCGGCGGACAGGTCGACCTTCAGCCGCAACGGCCGGTCCACCGTCACCTTCCAATAGCCGAAGGCGCCATTGGGGAAAATCTTCGACTGCTCGGTCTCCTCGAACCGAAGGAAAACCTCGGTGATGCGCTCGATATCCTCCCCGGAC
>CAIZDL010000231.1 GCA_903931735.1 uncultured Rhodospirillales bacterium | reverse complement strand
CCATGCGCCCAGCATTTCCACGCCACAAATGCCGCCACAGCCCAATTCACCACCACGCTAACTAGCAGTAATCGAACAGTATTTCGTCGATTGGGGAAGGCTGCTCCGGACGCAATTTTTGCCACAAACCCGCCACAAGCCGCAGAATCCTTAGGAAAATGCCTGTGTTTTCAATGGCCCAGGAAGCACTGAAAAAGCGCGAAACGACATGACGGTTCACGCTAGGTATAGGCTAACCCCTTGAAAAATATGGTGCCCAGGGACGGAATTGAACCGCCGACACGGGGATTTTCAGTCCCCTGCTCTACCAACTGAGCTACCTGGGCATCCGGGGGAAGCGCCGGGGATGTCCCGGGGCGCCCTCAATAGGGTGGCTTATAGGAAAAAATTTGGGCGCTGTCCAGCGTTAGAAGCGGCGGAAACGATCAGCGTTCATTTTTACGACCGGCAGCGGGCAGAACCGGGCAAAGTCAGGGCATCAGCTCGGTCAGGGCTGGGCCGCGCCGCGCCCTGGTCATTTCGATCAACCCAAGGCGGGAGATGCCATAAACCTCGGTCTGCACCGGGTCATCACGCACTGCGGCGGTGAGAGCGGCCAGCAGGCGCTCCCCCTCGCCACGCTTGGTCATCGAGAGGAAATCCACCACAATGATGCCGCCAAGGTTCCGCAAGCGCAGTTGACGCGCGATCTCGCCTGCGGCCTCCAGATTGACCGCGAGCGGATTGCCACGCTCGCCGCCGTTGACATCAATGGCGATCAACGCCTCGGTCCGCTCAATCACCAGCCCGGCACCGCCCAAAAGGGGCACCTGGGGGCGCCTCAACGCGGCGATTTGCCCCTCCAGGTCATGACGCTCGAACAGACGCGGTGATGCCGGTTCCAGGCGGGGGGCCAAATCGGCCGCCATACCCGCGCACCAAGCGGCAAACGCATCCCGCCAGCCGGAGGGGGCATCCACGGCTATTCGGGCCAAAGGCCGAACCCCGACGCCAATCAACGCGCGCCGGGCGGCATCCTGCCCAGGATAAAGACACCCAATCGCACCGCCCTGCCCGGCCCGGCGTTCCATATCGCGCCACGCAAGGGCCAAAAACTCCGACTCCGACACAATCAGGCCATCGTCGGCCAGGGCTTCGCTGCCAGACCGCGCAATCCAGCCATCGCCCACCGTCAACGCCTGAAGACGCCGGGTGAGCGCTCCCCGCGCCGGGCCATCGCCCAAGCGCTTGGAAACAGTGACCCCGCGCCGAAACGGCACATGAACCAAAAAGCGGCCCGGCAGCGAAATATCCATGGCCAGGGTCGGCCCCTTTACGCCAACCGCCTCAGCCTTGACCTGAACCAACACCGCCTGCCCGCAGCGCAGCAGGGTGCCAATCGCAGTGCCGGACGAGGGCCGGGCGTGATTGGGAAGGCGGGTATCGGAAAGCCCGAGCAAGCCGGCCTTGCCGGCGCCCAAATCAATGAAGGCGGCGTTGATCCCGGCCGCAATCCGCTCGACCCGACCAAGCCACACCGAGCCGGCCTGAGGCAGGGTGCGATCGTCGCGGTCAATATGGAGGTCGATCAGGCGACCATCACGGACCAGCGCCGCTCGCAACAAGCCGCCGCCACAATCCACCAGCAGTTCGGTTTCACCGACGCTCACGGCTGGCGGAAACCAAAACCGCCAAGCAGGCCGAGCACTTCAAAGAGTGGTAGCCCAACAATGTTGGAGTAGGAGCCCCCAATTTTGCGCGCAAAGCCCGCCGCCCGCCCCTGAATGGCATAGCCGCCCGCCTTGCCATACCACTCCCCCGAGGCAAGATAGCCGGCCATTTCGGCAGGGCTCAGCACCTTAAACGTAACGTCGCTCAAAACCAGCCGCTCCAGAACCCGGCCACCGGGGCCATAAAGCGCGACACCGCCATAAACCCGATGACGCCGGCCGGAAAGCAACTCCAAACACTGACGGGCCTCGGCCACCGAGAGGGCCTTGGGCAAAATGCGCCGACCGCAGGCAACCACGGTATCGGCCGCCAAGACCAGCGCATCGGGGTGCCGCACGGCCACGCTCATCGCTTTGGCCCGCGCGAGTCGGGCGGCGTGCTCGGCCGGCAATTCGTGTTTGAGCGGAGTTTCGTTGATATCGGCGGGGTCGATCGCCGACGGGGTGATGCCAACCTGCCGCAGCAACTCGACCCGCCTCGGTGAAGCCGATGCTAAGACCAAACGCGCCGAAGCCGGGGCCAAAACGAGGCTCGGCTCCGCAGTTGGAACCAAGCCCGGCTCTGCTTCTGTGTCGGACATGCCCCGCCGGTCTACTTAAACCGGAAGGTGATGCGGCCTTTGGTCAGATCGTAGGGCGTCATCTCGACGTTGACGCGATCGCCTGCCAGCACGCGGATACGGTTCTTGCGCATCTTACCGGAAGTGTGCGCAAGCACCTCGTGGTCGTTATCGAGCTTGACCCGGAACATGGCGTTGGGCAGCAGCTCCATCACGGTCCCCGAGAATTCAATCAGATCTTCTTTCGCCATGGAGCCCTAAATTTCCCCCTTGAAAAACGGCCCCATAACTGCGGCGCATTTCCTCGCCGGTCAAGGGGATTCTCCGAAAATGATCTCAGAGCGCCGATAACCCTGGGCATAAAGCAGGCCGGTGAGGTCGGCGTGATTGAGTCGGGACCGCGCCCGGACGGCAACGGGAGGG
Organism: uncultured Rhodospirillales bacterium; assembly: GCA_903931735.1. Classification (GTDB taxonomy): domain Bacteria; phylum Pseudomonadota; class Alphaproteobacteria; order Azospirillales; family Azospirillaceae; genus BOG-933. Next base: position 4,166 of record CAIZDL010000231.1, on the reverse strand, counting down.
CTGGCGTGGTAGGCCACCCCCAATCCCGCAATTTCCAGCATCGGCAGGTCGTTGGCGCCGTCGCCCACCGCCAGCGACGCCCGCAGCCGGGTACGGCGCGAAACCACTGTCCGCACCAAGACGTTGGCTTTGGCATCGGGATCGAGGATCGGCTCAACGAGCTGGCCGGTCAGCCGGCCGCCATACACCCTCAACTGGCTACTGAATTCAGCATCAAAGCCGGCCATTTTGGCAACTTTACCAGTAAAAACATCAAAGCCGCCCGACACCAGCACACACCACGCGCCGCTGGTGCGCATCGTCCGCACCAATTCCAACGCCCCCGGCGTGAGGGAAATTTCCGCCGCCACCGCCGCCACCGCCGTAATCGGCAACCCCTCCAGCATCGCCACCCGTTCCCGGAGCGAATCGGAGAAATTCAGCTCTCCTGCCATCGCCATGCGGGTAATTTCCGCGATCTCGGCGCCGACTCCGGCCAACTTGCCCAATTCATCCAACAACTCTTGCTGAATGATCGTCGACTCCATGTCGGCCAGCAGCAATTTTTTCCGCCGGTCGAGGGTGCGCTGAGCGATCACGTCCACCGGCGCGCCGCCCACCGCAAGAGCCGCCGCCGCCTCGGCCTGATCGGTGGAGCCCTGAAACTCGATATCGCAGGCGTGGCCCGGCTCCAGCCATTCGGGCCGGGCGCTGTCGATCCCAACCCCGGAAAGAGCGTCGCGCGCAGCATCGACCAGCGCCGCCTCAAGAACGACGGACGGGCCGGCAATCAGAGTCAAGACAGCTTCCATGATGGCGATCCGCTCACTCCCACAAAGGGTTGGAAACGATGCCGTCGGCCAGCTTCGGTTCAAACCACGTTGATTTCGGCGGCATGATCTCACCGGCATCGGCCACCGCAACAAGGTCTTCCATCCGGGTTGCGAACAGCGCGAAGGCCGCCGCCATTTCCCCGCTATCAACCCGGCGTTCCAGCTCACCCAACCCGCGCTTGCCGCCAACAAAATCAATGCGCTTGTCCTTGCGCAAATCGGTGATACCGAGCACCGGAGCCAACAACCGGTCCGACAACAGGCTGACATCGAGGCGCGCCACCGGCTCGCTCACCGGCGGCACCACCGTCTTCAGCCCCAGCCGATACCATTGGCCGGGCAAATAAAGGCCAAACTCCCGGGCATCGCGCGGACGGGCCTGCCCCGCCACGGCGTCCACCGTGAACTCCGCCCCGATCGCCACCAAAAACGCGGGCGGGGTCAATCCATTCAGGTCGCGAACCACCCGGTTGTAATCAAAAATCTTCATCTCGGGGATTGGGAAGCTGACCACCAGAAACGACTCGTGGACCGCAGCTTCGCCCGCACCCGCCCGCAAACGCCGGCCCGCCGCCACCCGCGAGGCGGCCGCCGAACGATGATGACCATCGGCGATATAAACCGACGGGAACTGATCGTAAGCGCGCGTTACGGCAGCGATATCGGCGGCGCCATCGATCGCCCACAGGGTATGCACAATGCCGTCATGAGCGGTGACCGAGAAGGCCGGCGGCGCCGCAGTCACCGCTTCCAGCACCCGCGACAGCTCGGGGTGGGCCGGGTGCGCCAGCAGCACCGGGCCGGTTTGGGCATTGACGGCCTCCACCTGCCGGACCCGATCATCTTCCTTATCCTGGCGGGTCAACTCGTGCTTACGAATACGGTTGTTTTCATAGGCCGCGACCGAGGCCGCCGCCACGATACCGGTTTGGACATGCTCGCCCATGATCAGCCGATAGGCATAATAACAAGGCGCGGCGTCGCGCTTGAGAATGCCGGCGGCGATGGTGCGCTGAAGATTCTCGGCGCCTTTGGCGTAAACCTCGGGAGCATAAAGCGAAACTCCCCGATCGAGATCGATCTCGGGCTTCGAAATGTGCAGGAAACTCCAGGGCTTACCCTCGGCCAGCACCCGCGCCTCGTCGGAGTCGAGCACGTCGTAGGGCGGAGCTGCCACGGCGGCAGCGTGCTCCGCCAGAGGACGGAGACCGGCGAAAGGACGAATGAGCGTAAGGGCCATCGGGCGATCCGAATCCAAACTGAGAAAACGATCCTGCTTTCTACCAGCCCCACCCGCCTCCGGCAACCCGCGTGTCTCATGGATCTCCGGTTGGCGACGGTGATATAAGGCGCGATGCTCACCCCCGCCCTCCAGTCCTTTGCCGACCATGCCGCCGCCCGTCCTGGGCCGGTGCTGGTGATTGGCGGACCGACGGCAACCGGAAAGTCGGGGCTGGCACTCGACCTGGCCCAACGGTATGGCGGCGTCATCATCAACGCCGACAGTATGCAGATTTACCGGGACCTGAGGGTGCTCACCGCCCGCCCCGGCCCCCAAGCCCTGGCGGCAGCGCCGCACCGGCTCTATGGCACCCTGCCCGCCAGCGATGCCTGCTCGGCCGCGCGCTGGCGGACACTCGCGCTCGCTGAAATCGCCGCCTGCCATCACGAAGGCGCGCTTCCAATTGTGGTGGGCGGCACCGGGCTTTATTTGCGGGCGCTGATGCTTGGCCTCTCCAACCTGCCCGACATTCCCGCCGACATTCGCGCCGCCGCGCGGGAGAGACTAGCACAGATCGGACCCGCTGCCCTGCACGCCGAGCTTGCCGGCCAAGACCCGGTGAGCGCCGCCCGGCTCAACCCGGCCGACCGCCAACGCATCGTTCGAGCCTGGGAAGTGCTGGAAGCCACCGGCTGCCCGCTCTCCTCCTGGCAGATGGCGGACCAGGGCCAGCCGCCGCCCGGCCTCTCCTTTACGACGATCATCTTCGCGCCCCCGAGGGCCGGGCTTTACGCCTCCTGCGATGGCCGGTTCGCCGCCATGATCGCGGCGGGGGGGCTGGATGAAGCCCGCACGGTGGAAACACTGGCGCTGGACCCAACCATGCCCGCCCTCAAAGCCCTCGGCCTGCCCGAGTTGCGCCGTCACTTGGCCGGCGACTTAAGCCTCGACGACGCCATCGCCATCGCCCAGCAATCCACCCGCCGCTATGCCAAGCGCCAGGGCACATGGTTTCGGCATCAACTGATCGGGCACGCCGAGCCACAAATAATCATCGATTATCTCTGGCCCCCCGAGACTCAGCCCGGCCCCCCACGGGCAAGCATGTAAATCACACGAATTTACCGCGCAAGAGGTGGCGCATACGGCGTAGCCGTAAGGGAAAGCCCCAGAAAATATGGAGAGAGATGGTGGGCGATACAGGGATTGAACCTGTGACCCCACCCGTGTGAAGGGTGTGGGAGCCTGTACCTTCCCGAACTTGAGAACACCAGCGCGAACCTCGTATTCACGATAAATCAGTGCGTTATGACGACCGTAAGTGCGGGGTTGTGTTCGCAGGTTCAGGGCGGTACAGTCGGATTGCACTTACAATGCACTTACGGGCCGACACACCCTTCGCACTTATCCGGGAAAAGCCTGTCGTGAATTCGGTAATTTCGAACTCATTGGTTGCAAATCTCAAGCCGGCGGACAAGCCTTACGAGGTGCGCGACACCCGCCTGAAGGGGCTGCTGCTGCGTGTCCAGCCCAGCGGCGTCATGTCCTATTACGTCGAGTGGGAGCGCGGGAAAAGGATCAATCTGGGCCGCGCCGATGCGGTGACGCCGGCGCAAGCCAGGGATCAGGCGAAGGCCATCCTCGCCGACGCCTACAAAGGAAATGATCCGGCAGCACCCCGAAAGGTTCTGAAAGAGCATACCCTGCGCAGCTTTCTCGACGAGCTTTACGAGCCGTGGGCGCGGGCCAATGTCCGATCATTCTATAACACCATGACGAGGCTCCGGGTCAGCTTCGCCGATCTGCTCGATAAGAAGCTCGGCGACATCACCCCGCTGGAGATCGAGAGATGGCGCACCGGCCGGCTAAACGGCGGCGCCAAGCCCAGCACGGTCAATCGCGACATCAACGACATCAAGTCGTCTTTCGGCAAGGCGACGCTTTGGCTCAAGGGATTCGTCAACCCGATAGCCGACGTGAAGCGCCTCAAGACCGACTCGAACAAGAAGGTTCGCTTCCTGTCCACCATCGAGGAACAACGCATTCGAGCCGCGCTTGACGACCGCGAGGAACGACTCCGCCGGGAGCGCGACAGCGCCAACGCTTGGCGACAAGGACGCGGCTATGAGATG
>CAIZDL010000230.1 GCA_903931735.1 uncultured Rhodospirillales bacterium | reverse complement strand
TGCCTTCTGCGAAGCAATGCTCGGGTTTCTGAGAGAAAAAGTCCCGAAGAACTGGGCAAGCTGGTGCGACGACGTCTCAGATAACTTTCGAGTTATTTCGCCAAAGGATTTTCGGATTCTGAGGTGAACAGGGTATACCATGAGGCAAGCACCTGATCTTTCCAAAGCACCGACATTACCACCAGCGGGTAATTGTCGAGGGCGTGGTAGCTGACGATCATGCTCCGGCCGTTGGCGTCGGTTTCCTCGTAGCTCCCGGATTCCGCCTTGGTGAGCTGGTGCAAAAAGGGGGATTGGGCGGTAAGGCGCTTGCCGATGAAAGCATCAAAGTCTGGCTCTCGGGCATAGATGGTGCCGGTGCGGTTGAACAGCATGGCAAACCCGTCGGTTCCAACGCCGAGCGATTTAAAAAAGTTTTTGAAATAGGTGGGCTCGATCACGGCATTGATCACGCCCGCAAAGTTGCCCTCAAGATCGGGGATCCGTCGGCTCATGCCGATGAACCACCGTTGGTCGATCCGGCTGACCATGGGCGCGTCGATAAACAGCCGGTCGGGGCCGCCGTCGCGGTGGGCGATGAAATATGCCCGATCCGTTAGAGTGTGGGGGCTGTAGAGCGCCTCGCGTGAGTCGCTGAGCGTTGTGCCGTCGGGGCCGATGATTACCGCAGCACGCATATGGGGGCTGAGTGGCACCCGTCTTTGTAGGAGCGACAGGGTTTCCGGGTCTCCGGGCCGCAAATGGTTGTGGCCGTGCCTCATCCCTTCATGGAGCACCTCGATGGTGAAGCTCAACATGCGGTCGGTGCCGGCGACGATGGATTGTGCTTGAGCCGCAAGGCTGGCGGCCAGACTCTCGCAGCGCTGGCGGGCTTGGAGGAGGCTGTCTTGCCAGTCCACCCAGAGTGTGGCCGCAAAGAACCCGTTGATGCCGATCAGCAGCAGAAGGCTGAGAATGATCAGCCGGCTTCCGGTTCGCTTGCGTTCGACTTCACCGTAGGGCATGGGGCGGGCTCGGTATCCTTACTGGTATCACCCGTCAATTTAGGAGTCTTTTGGGCGTTGAGGCAACAGATGATATGGGATGCGGAGTCTGAGAATGCACATCTTCGACCAAAACCACTTTTGCTCAGGAAGCCGTTGGGAAAGTTTGGCGCCGATGGTATCGTGAATTTGCGGGTGCGTATCGGGGAAGGGATAAGGTTATGGTGTCGATGAAGGGCTTGCGGATCGGCGTACGTATCGCCGTGGGATATGCCACGGTCCTTCTGTTGATGGTGGTTTCGTTTGTTGCCGTTTATATGGCGCTGACGACCCTGGCCGGGCAACTGGTTGAAGTCAGCTCCGCAGGAGACGTGGCGCTCGGGGCGTCTGAGGCTCAGGTTGAGCTGGTCCGGCTGCGGTACGACACCCAGGTTTTTGCCGCCACCGTCAGCGATGCCGCACTGGCCGCGGTCAAGGGCGATATCGACCGGCTCCAGCAGGCCCTTAATCGGCTTGGGCACGGGAGGGGCGGCGTCGAGAATGCTCACGATCTTTTAGCCTTCGCGGACCTGTTGGACAAATATCGCACCGAGCTTACCCCGGTGATCGGCGGGCGCCAAAAGCGGGAGCGCTCGTTGCGCGAAGAGTTTCGGGTGCTTGGCCCGCAGGCCCGGGCAAAGCTCCGGGAATTGAGCGAAGCCTCGGTCGCGCGTCAGGACTTGGGCTCCACGGCGGCGCTGGCCAGGATCGAAGATACCTGGATGGGCGCACGGCTGTCGTTGTTGCGCTATCTTGCCGACCCCGAGGAGCGGGCCAGCGAGGAGGCGCGGCAGCGCTTGGCCGATGCCGACCGGATGCTCAAGGCATTCATCGTTCAGCAGGCCGACCCCAAGGTGAAGCAATCGGCGACCGAGGTTTTAACCTTGACCGGGCGCTATGCCGACAAAGCCATCGAGTTGCTGCCGGTGGTGCTCCAGAACCAGCATTCCCTTGGCGAGGTCTTGCCCGAGATTGCCGTGCGCTTCGATAATGCGCTCGAAGTATTTCAGAACCGCGCTCAGCGTCAGGCTAGCGATGCCGAGGCCTCTGCTCAGCAGGGCATTCTTCAGGCCCAACATTTCAATGTAATGACCGGCTCGGCCGCTTTGCTCCTGGGGTTGGTGCTGGCGGTGTTGATCGGGCGCAGCGTGCTTGGCACGCTTGGGCAGGCGCTCAATACCCTCAACGATGCCGCCCGGCAGGTTGCCACCGGCTCCAATCAGGCCAGTGTCGCTATCGGTCAGGTGTCGGAGGGAGCGCGGACCCAGATGAATGCGGTAAAACAGATCGGCATGGCCATCAAGCAGTCGGCCAATGCCATCGAAGATGTGGCCGGCAGCTCAAGCCAAACCTACAAATTTACGAAAGACGCGGTGGGCATGGTTGATAATGCCCTTGGGAATGTCGCCAATCTTGACCGACTGGTGAAGACGATCTCCGAGAACAGCCGCAACATCAGCCGGATCACCGCCGTTATTACCCGCATCGCCAATCAGACCAACATGCTGTCGCTCAACGCCGCCATCGAGGCCGCGCGGGCGGGCGAGCATGGCCGGGGCTTTGCTGTGGTGGCAGAAGAGGTGCGCAAGCTGGCCGAGGAAGTGGCCAACTCGGCCCAGGAAATCGCCGAGATCGTGCAGAGCGCGAATACCGAGGCCGAGCGCGGCGTTGCGGTCAGCCATGATGTCGGCACCGATATGGGCAAGATCGGCGATGTTTTCCGTCAGATAGAGCGCATGGCCTCGGTGATCGCCAGCGCCACCACGCAGCAGCAGGCCAGCACCAAGGAGATCGATGTCACGGTGCAGTCTCTTGCTCAAATCAGCGAGAGCAACGCCACCGCCTCCGAGGAAATCCTGGCGACCATGAACGAGTTGGTCAAAATCGCCGACAGCGCCCGTACCGGCGCCGAGAATTTTAAGGCGATGATGTAGGGACGGCGGACGGGAGGTGCCGCCATGATCGTGATCGATGCCGCACCCGGCGCGCTGCTTCCGGAAGCGATAACGGTTGTGATCGTCGAGGTTGCCGATGTTGCCTTCGCGGTGCCGGCGCGGCTGGTTGAACGGGTGACGCCGCCTTTGTTGGTCACGCCGCTGCCGCTGGTGCCCGATTTTGTCGATGGGTTGGTCGGGCTGGGCGGGGCCATTCTTCCGCAGATCGATTTGCGCCGGCGGCTTGCCCTTTCAGCAGATCATCGTCCCGAAGGCGAGGGGGGCGAGGGCGAGATCATGGTGATGGTCGCGGCCGAGGGGAATTATGCGCTTCGGGTCGATCATGTGCTCAGCCTCGCGACGCTGGAGGGCGATACCGTTCAGGTATTCGATATGGATACCTCCGGGGCCGGGGCTTTGCTGGAGGGCGTCTCGGCGGCCATGATCGTGGGGGAGTTTCCCTGGCGCGGGCGCACCGTGTTGTTGCTGGATACCGAGCGGGTTGGGTTGCCCGAGCTGGGCGGTCGCGGCGGCGGTTTGATGCCGGCGGGCGAAGGGCGAATCGGGGCGATCGGCTCTTCGGTATCGGCCTCACCCCGGGGTGAGGCTCAGCATGTTTATATTGTGGCCCGGGTCGGTGCCGGCCGGTATGCCTTGCCGGTGGAGCAGGTTGCCGAGGTGGTGGCGGCGGGATCGATAACGCCGATCCCCGGCGCCTCGCCCGAGGTGCTCGGCCTTATCCAGTTGCGGGGTCGGCCGCTGCCGGTGCTGATGCCGGCGGCGCTGGTGGGCGGCGGGGACGAGAGCGGCGAGGGGGCTGCAATGCCCGGAGGCGGTTCCGGAATATTGGTGGTGGCCGCCGCCGCCGCCGGGCGTTTTGCCCTGCGGGTCGATGCGGTGATCGGTATCCAGCGGTTCCCGCTGTCCCGCATTCATGCTGGCGCCGAGGTCGGCGGGGGCGGTGTCGAGGGGCGGGCCGGCTATCTGATCGATGCTGCCGACCGGGTGGTTGGTTTGCTCGATGCCGACCGGCTGGTTGCTTCTGCTGGCGCTTTGGCGTGGCACGCGCTGTTGTCGCCAACCGAAAGCGGCGTGTTGGCCCCGGTGCAGTCGGTTGCTTCCCGCAGCCTGTTGGTGGTGCGGATTGGCGGCGAATGGTATGCCCTTGAGGCGTTGGCGGTGTTGCGGCTGGTCGGCTGGCGGCCGCCCATGGCGGTTCCGGCGTCTGAGGTTGATCTTGCCGGCTTGGTGGAAATTGGCGCCGATGTGCTGCCGGTGATCGATTTGCGGGCCGTGCTTGGGGCCTCGGTCGCTACCGACGAGACGACCGCCATGGTGGTGGTTCAGCATGGCGGCAATCGGTGGGCGCTGGTGGTCGATCGCATCGATCGGCTGGTGACGGTGGCCGAGGCCGCGCTTCAGGTTGCCGAGGCGCCTCTCCATCCTCTTGCGACCATTATTACGCAGATTGGCGACCGCCTGATTTCGGTGCTCGATCTTGGTCCTTTGTTCGAGAGAAATTGACGTTCATGGTTTCACACCGGCGTATCCGTCTGCTTATCGTCGATGATTCTCGCTTCATCCGCATGGCGCTCCGGGCGATTGTCGACAATGACCCCGAAATTGAGGTGGTCGGCGAGGCCCGCGACGGGGCCGATGCCATTGCGCTGGCCCGGGTGCTGCGTCCCGATGTCATCACGATGGATCTGGAAATGCCGGAGGTTGATGGCCTGTCCGCGATCAAGGCGATCATGGCCGAGCGGCCGACGCCGATTCTGGTGCTTTCCGGCCATACCCGCACCGGGGTGTGGATAACGTTTCAGGCGCTGGGGTGCGGTGCCGTCGACTTCATGGAAAAGCCGACCTCTCTCGAAAGCATGGTGATCAAGGGAATTCAGCGCGAGTTTCTGGATAAGATTCATCATTGGGCGCGGCGTCCCCATGGTGCGCCCTGGGGCGCGGTGCGCCCAGCTCAGCCCTGGGGTGCGGGGCACCCCTCTCCTCAGCCGTGGGGTGCGGGGCACCCAGTTCAGCCGTGGAGTCCTCCGGCGGCCTCGGCGGCGACCTCGGCGGCGCCATTTGGTGCAGACCGGCCCGCTGTCCCCGAGTCGCCGCCGATTGCCGAATTCATTTCCGCCGAGCCGGGGCCGGGGGGGGCTGCGCAGGGGAGCTGTGATTTGGTGGTGGTGGCGGTGTCTACCGGCGGCCCGAAAACCATGCCGGTGATGCTGAACGGGATGGGCGGGGCGCTGGATTGTCCGATGGTGGTGGCGCAGCACATGCCAAGCCTTTTCACCAGCGGCTTTGCCGAGCATCTGGCGCTGGCCACCGGCATCGATGTTGTGGAGGGTGTGGACAGTATGCCGTTGCCGCCCGGCCGGATCGTGATTATCGCCGGGGGCTGCGATGGCGAGATTGTTCGCACGTCCAACGGCTTGTGCCTGCGCCAGCGCCGGGCCGGCGAGCAGGGCATTCACCCCTCGGGCGATGCCTTGTTTGAGAGTGCCGCCAGCGCCGCCCGTCAACCCGCCGCCGTTGTCCTCACCGGGATCGGTAACGACGGCACGTTTGGCGCAAGTTTTTTCGCAAACCGTCAGTTTCCGGTCTTCGCCCAGGCGCCAAGCACCGCCGTCGTTTGGGGGATGCCCTCGGCGGTGATCGAGGCTGGCTATGCAACGCGCGTCCTCAGCGTTGAACGGATCGGCTCCGAGCTGAGCCGCCTGTGCGGCCGCCAATCCCCAACTCCCCGCGACTGGCCGAGCTTTTCGGGGCTGGTTAGCGAGGGGTAAAGAAGGGGTGGACAACGTTTAAGCGATGGGGTAGCCTTTTAGTGGTTAGTGGTGCTGTATAATCGGTTACAATCCAGGGATCAATTGAGGTAGAGCTTGAGTTGTCTATAAATTTGAAGCGCTTTTCTTGTATTTAGACAGTAAGCTTTATAAGAAAATCTAAAATGTTCCCTAAATCTGAGGGGTTCTGGCGGTTTGGATGACCGGCGGGAACATCGCCTGAGGGAGGGGTTATGACCAGTGTGATGGTTGTCGATGATTCGCTCATGATGCGGTCGGTGATCGCGGACATTGTGATGGCTGATCCCGATTTCGACGTTGTGGAGCGTGTTGGCAATGGCTGCGAGGCGCTCGACAAAATCCGCACGAGCGACTGCGATATTGTTTTGCTCGATATCGAAATGCCGCGCATGGACGGGTTGGAGGCGCTGCGGCACCTTCGGTTGATCAGTAAGGCCAAAGTGATCGTGATTTCGTCTTCGGCTCATGCGGGTTCGCGCACTGCGTTGGATGCCCGCCGGGAAGGCGCCTTTGCGGTGGTTTCCAAGCCATCGGGCACGATCAGCATGGATCTGCGGGAAAAGAAGGGCCACGAGATTCTTCAATTGTGCCGTAAGGCAGCCGGGCTGTCGGTCGCCGCCCGCTAGAGGATGATGCGATCAAGCGGAACCACACCAGGCTCTAACTTTTTGTTTTTAGAGCGGATCCATGCTTCGGGGGGAGTCCACCCCGAAGCTGCCCGCGCTAACGCGGCGAGGCGCTTGGTTTTGGTGCTGGTTTGCTCGCCTTTAGCGTGTAAAAGTTGGGCGCTGTGAAGAAGCGGGAGTTTTTCCTGTTCAGTCGCCGGCTTTTCTTGGCAGACCCGTTTTGCTTCGCTATCGTCTCCGGTGATGCGGAACGGGGGCTCTGAGATATGCCGGTCGATATTTACCAGAGCTTGTGGCAGGAATTTGCCGTTGAGTCCGCCGAGAACCTCGAGCGGCTGGAGCCGTTGCTCGTCGCGATCGAGGCGTCCCCTTCGGCCGAAGGCGTAGACACCGCCCTGGTCGCCACGCTGTTCCTGGGAATGCACTCGATTAAGGGCATGGCGGCGGCGCTGACTTTGCGCGGGATGGAGCGGGTTTCTCATCACGCCGAGCATTTGCTGGGACAGGTCCGCGATGGCCGGTGCGCCCTTGATGCGCCCATGGCCGGGTTGCTGCTGGGGGTGGTGGACGAACTCAAACGCCTGCGCGAACTTACGGTGCGCGACCGGGCCGATTCTCCGGCCAGCGAAGCGGTAATGGCCCGGTTGGAGGCGGCGCGCGGTTCCCTTGAAGGGGTGCCGGTTAAAACGAAGGCCGTTAAGGCCGCCAAGGCAGATGACGGGCCGCTTGAGTTTGGCGGCGCCGGTTTTGGCGCGGCGGTGGCGGCGGCCAAGGCTGCTGCTGCGATACGGGAGGCGGCGTCTGCTCCGGCCCCAGCGCCAGCGGCAGTGCATCCGGCGCCAGCGGCAGTGC
>CAIZDL010000229.1 GCA_903931735.1 uncultured Rhodospirillales bacterium | reverse complement strand
TTTACCGGTGGTGACGCTGCCCGGCGCGGTGATGCGCAGCCGGCACTCCATGGCGGTGCTCCGCGCCATCGGCGTTGAGGAGACCATCGCCAGCACCGTCGAGGATTACATCGCCATCGCGGCCCGGCTTGGGACCGACCGTGGGTGGCGCTCCACCATCGCTCAGAAAATCGCCGCAAACCAGCACCGCGCTTACCGCGACCCCGCCTGCATCAAGGCGCTGGAGGCGTTCTTTCAGCAAGTAACCCGCGCCGCTCCTCACACCAACGACCGGCGCACCTCGTAAACATCCTCGTCGGGGATCATACGGGCGGAAAAGCCAAGTTTGCGCATCAGGCGCATCATGTTACGGTTGTCGGGGAGAACCTGCCCCACAATTTCCCGGGTGCCGCGCTCGGTGCAATACCGGCACATCTTTTCCAGCAATTGCCGCCCCAATCCCTGCCCCTTGAGGTCGGAGCGAATCACCATCGAGAATTCGGCCACATAATTATCGGAGTCGGTGATGGTGCGGACGATCCCCAAGGTTTCCATCTCGCCATCGGGGCCGGGAGCGGTGACGATGAAGGCCATTTCGCGATCATAATCAATCTGGGTGAGGCGGGCCATCTGGGTATGTTCGAGCTGCCGCACGAAGCCGAAGAAGCGAAAGCGAATATCTTCGGGCGACAGGCGGGCGATAAATTCATGGTGGGCTGGCTCGTCTTCAGGGCGAATCGGCCGTGCCAAAACCTCGGTGCCATCGCGCTGAAACAGCGTTTCCTCGAGGTCCTGGGGATAGGGCCGGATGGCAAGGCGGCGCCGGTTTTCCGCGGTCATCGCCGCCACCCGCAACCGCACGCCAAACGCGCGCAAACAGCCCCCCGTCGCCTGCACCGGGTTAAGATCGAGGTCGACAATCTCGGGCAGGTCGATAATCAACTGAGAAATCTGGATCAAGCCCCGCGCCAGCGCCTCTTGCACCGGCGCAACCCGCTCGCCCCCCACCGACAAAGCCCGATAAACCCGGGTTCGGGTCATGAGTTCGCGGGCCAGCGGCAGGTTGAGCGGCGGCAGGCCAACGGCGGTGTCGCGGCTGACCAACGCCGCCTCGCCGCCCTCGCCAAACAAAATCACCGGCCCGAACACGGCGTCCGTGGTGGCGCCGAGAATGAGCTGGCGACCGGGGCCGGGCTGCTGGCCAAACGCAAATTTGATCCCATAGGCGCCCAGCACGATGGCGGCCTCGGGGGCGCTCATATGCTCACGCCCTTCGGCCAGCGCAACGGCGATCACAGCCCGGGCGGAAGCGACATCGGGGCTGAAATCCGCCGCGATCGAGGGCGGAGTTTCGATCAACATCGCCCGGTTGCGCCGATGATGCACCACATGCAAAAATGCCCGCGCCGCCCGCGCCGGAGTATCATAGGTGGGGATACCGGCACCAACAAACACCCGGCGCGCCCGCGCCGCAGTCTCGTCGCCGACCCAACTGGTGACAACGTTGCCGCCAACCTTGCCCACGGTATGGACCACCGCCGCCGCCGTCTCCTCGGGAGAAACGACACCGCTCGGCGCGTGAATCACCAAAATGCGATCGACGGCTTCATCTTCGAGCAAAATTCGCAGCGCTACCGCGTACCGGCTCCCGTCGGCGTCGATCAACACATCCACCGGGTTGGCCCGAGACCAAGCAAGCGGCAGCGCCCGATCCAACTTTTCAATGGTCGTGGCCGAGAGAGACACCAACTCACCCTGAGCCATCAGCATTTCATCGCTGGCGATGGTGGCAAGGGTGGCGCTATTGGTCAGAATGGTCAACCGGTCATGCCGCAACGGCTTGGCCACCGCCAAGGTATCGACGGCCCCAAACAGTTCCTCAAGATAGGGCACCCGCAATACGCCGGCCCGCCTCAGCGCCGCATCGGCAACATCGTCCGGGGTGGCCAGGGCGGCCGTGGTCGAACTTGGCCATGCCGGGGCCGACGTGATATGCGGAAGCTTGACGCACAACACCGGCTTGCTGCGCGCGGCCGAACGCAACGCCGAGAGCAAGCTGCCGCGCTCGGAAAACTCTTCCAAAAACAACAAAATGGCGCGGGTTTGCGGATCTTGGGCCAAATAATCCACGGCGTCATCATAGCCGATGGTGGCGCAATCCCCCAGCGAGAGAAAGGCGGAAAAACCAATATTTTTCGGCCGCGCCCAGTCCAGCACCGTCGACGCCATCCCGGCGCTGCGGCAGACAAAACCGAGCTTGCCGGGCAAGGCATCCACATGGGCGAAACTGGCGTTGACCCGGTTGCCCGGCACCAGCAGCCCAAGGCAGTTTGGCCCAAGCAGCCGCACCCCCGCCTCGACCGCCGCCTCGCGGATACTATCGAGCAGCGCCGGCCCCTGGCTTTGGTAGCTGTGGGCATAGCCGCCGGTAATGGCCACCGCCGCCCGAACGCCGCGCGCACCCAGCGCCCCGATTTGCGCCGCCACGGTATCGGACGGGCTGCAAATCACGGCAAGGTCGGGAACCATGGGCAGACTGGCCACATCGGGATAACACAACACCCCGGCAACATGAGCGCGATGCGGGTTGACCGGCATGATCGGCCCATCAAAGCCCCCCGCGAGCAAATTGCGCATCACCACCGCTCCCGACCGGCGCGGCTTGGCCGAAGCGCCGATCACGGCGATCGAGCGCGGCTGAAACAAGCGCTGGAGATGATGGACGCTCACGACTGCGCCGGGTCCTCTTCCAATTCCAGGCCTCTCACCAGGGGAGCGTATTGAAGGTCTTCCCGGAGGATATGGTTGGTGAGCCAGCCCGACAAAAACTCCAGAATATCGGTCGCCAATCGCCCCGAGAGCCCATTGACGAAGCGCTCCCTCAGGGCGATCACCCGGCGGGTCAACGCGGTATGGCTGGCGATGTGGTTGGCAAGATCGGCGTAGCCCAGCGCCTTCAGCACCCCTTCTTCCCGGGCAAAATGGCGCACGGTGTATTGAATCAATTCGTCGATCACAAACTCGGCCGAAGCGCGGTCGTTGCAGCTATCGGCGGTGGCGAGCTGATTGATGAGATCGATCAACACCCGGTGATCGTTATCGATTTCAGCATGACCGACGCTCATATCCTCGGTCCAGTTGACCCGGGCCGGGCCGGTCCTGCTTGAAATCACGGTGAGAAACGCATCGACCACCACCGGATCGAATTGTCCCCCCGCCCGGCCGACGATGTAGGCAATCGCGTCCGGCTTCGTCCACGGCGCCTTATAAGAGCGGCGGGATGTGAGCGCATCGAAAACATCGGCAACGGTGACGATGCGGGCAGAAAGCGGAATCGCCTCGCCTTTCAACCGGTTGGGATAGCCCGTGCCGTCGAACGCCTCGTGATGGCAGGTGGCGATCTCCCAACCAAGGGTCAAGTAACAGCTCCCCGACACCATCTTCCGGGCTTTTGCGAGCGTTTTCCCGCCCAGCAGAGCGTGGGTTTCCATCACCGCGCGCTCTTCCGGGCTCAGCCGCCCGGTTTTTTTCAGGATCACATCGGAAATGCCGACCTTGCCAAGATCGTGGAGCATCGAGGCCAAGCGAACCTGCTCAACAAACAGCGGATCGGCACATTGGGGATGCCCCCGCCGCCCCAACTCGCGCGCAATCTCGCCGGTCAACCGTGCCACCCGCAGCACATGCTCCCCGGTATCGGTATCGCGATTTTCCGCAAGATCGGCCAAGGCCACCACGGTCGCCTTGTTGGAGCGCCGCAACTCCCCCATCAGATAAACGTTGTCGAGAGCGGCACTCATGATCGTCGCAAAAACCTCGACCAGGGCGATCAGCGATTCGCTGGGTGGCGCCAGCACCGGAATCAGCACCGCGCCGGCCCAACGGTCATGGACCTTAACCGCAAGAATGATGCGCGCGTGACCAAAGCTGTGATGCTGCGTGCGAATCGCCGCGTCCACCGCCTCGGCGTCGGCCCGGCTCAACACCTCGGCCATCGGCGACCCGATGGCGCTGCTATAACGCCCGGAGCCCGCGACCACACTCGTTTCCGGCGCAAGCGTGATATGATGAGTCTGCCGGGCGCAAAACACCGCGCCGGTGGTGGTGGCGCCACCGGCCTCAATCACCAACACCGCCTGGGTGAGCATGTAATCCAGGAATTGGTGCATGAGGTTGGAGCGAAACATACCGACGGCGGCCGAAGCAATTCGGTGCAACGCGTGGTTATTGGCCTCAACGGTGCGGATATCGCGGTAGGACCGCAGCGCGGTGATCGTGCACACCGTCAAGCGTTCGTGGGTCAGCTCGGTCTTGGCCCGGTAATCATTGATATCAAAATCGACAATCACTTCCTGCTCGGGAGCGCTGCCTGGCTGGCCGGTTCGCAAAACGATCCGCACCGCGTGGTTGCCCAGCGTTTGACGGACATACCGGACGAACATCAACCCGGCATCTTCGGTTTCCATCACCACATCGAGCAAAATCAGCGCAATGTCGTGCTCAGTCGCGAAAAGATCCCGGGCTTCGGCGGCCGAATAGGCGCTGATCAGCTCAACCGGGCGCTTTTCAAAATTGAAGCGCCGTAACGACAACCGAGTGACGGTGTGAACCTCGCGATCATCATCGACGATCAAAATCCGCCAAGGCCGGTGCGAAACCGGGCTGCTCTCCGCAGGCCCCTCCTCGTCTTCCGCAAAGATGAAGTCGTCGTCACCGGTCATGACGGCCCTGACGCCATATTTGCGGGGATTGTATCTGACGGAAACGACGCGGGCTCGGTAGCAAATTCAGTATCCCAGACGGTTGGTATGGGCGTGAACGATCGAGTAATGATCATACCTCCGAGTTTCCAATTCGGCTACCATTTATCGGTATAGGACCGGGAAAGGCGCTTTGGCGACCCGCGCTCCCGCACGCTTTTGCGCTTGACTTCTAATCACGCCCCGACAATCGTGCCCTCTAATCGCGATCGCTCCGGGACCGGTGGGGGCTCAAGTCATGTCGGCAACCCGCAGGCAACGTCGAAACGCGGGGCGAAACGCGGGGCGAACGGATAGTTTAAGTCAGCGCAAATCGGCCGCCCCTGGTTTTGGCGGGCTCGGGCCCTTGCTTCAAGCCGGGTTGGATCACCACACCGCCGGCCGCCTCTCGGAAGCCGAATCCTGCTATCGGCAACTCTTGCTCCAAGACAGCACCCACGCCGACGCCCTTCACCTGCTGGGCGCCGCCGCCTACCAAGGCGGACGGAGCGCAGAAGCGGTGCCCCTGATTACCCGCGCGGTGGCCCTCAATCCTGGCGAGCCGGTTTACCGCAACACCCTGGGTGCCGCCCTCAAGAGCCTGGGCCTAACGATCGAGGCCGTCACCGCCTACCGGCAAAGTTTGGCGCTCGCCCCCGACAATGCCGAAACAGAGCTTAACCTCGGCCTCGCGCTGAAAGCCGGCGGCGATCTGATTTCCGCGATCCGCCATTACCGGCGCTCGCTCGCGCTTTTGCCCGATAACGCCGACGCCCTCAACAGCCTGGCCATCGCCCTTCAGGATTTGGGCGATGGCGCGGGAGCGATCGTTGAATACGGCAAAGCGCTGGCGCTACGGCCCGGTTGCCCCGACTATCTGAATAACATGGGCACCGCGCTTCTGGCCGAAAACCGGACCAGCGAAGCCATCGACCATCACAGCCAAGCGCTGGCCGTCACCCCCAACTTTCCGAAGGCGCTGCTCAATCTGGCCATCGCGCTCCAGGCGGCGGAGCGCCCGGTTGAAGCGGTGCCCCCCTTGGTTCGAGCGCTGGAATTGCAGCCCGATTACCCCGAAGCCTTCTTCATTCTGGGCACCGCGCTCCAAAGCTTGTCCAAACTTGATGAGGCCATCGCCTGTTACGAAGAAGCCTTGGCGCTGCGCCCCAGCTATGCCGAAGCCCACGCTCGGATTGGCGCTATCTTGCACACTCAGGGCCGCTCCGGGCCGGCGGTCGCACATTTAACGCTGGCGCTGACCCTCAAGCCCGATCACGCCGAGGCATTTCATCACCTTGGCGTTGCGCTGCAAATGTTGTGGCGCTTTAGCGACGCGACCACCTGCTATGGCCGGGCGCTTCGGCTTCAGCGCGATTATGCCGCAGTTCATTACGAGCTGGCGGCAATCCGATCGCCGCAGCCGGGCGAGCCGGCTCATGCCGCCCTCATGGCGACCCTGGCCGAGAGTGCGCGCCTGCCCGCAGACAAAGCCGCCCTGGTTCATTACGCTTATGCCAAAGCCCTCGACTCTGGCGGCGATCATCCCGCAGCCCTCGAGCATTACATGAAGGGCGCCGCCCTCAAGCGCAGCCGCATCGCTTACAGCGACCAGCACGTTAAGCGCCTGTTCCGGCGCACCAGGGAAAGTTTCGATGCCGGCCTGCTGGAGCGGTTTTGCGGTGCTGGCGCTCCCGGCGCCCCGATTTTCGTGGTCGGAATGCCGCGCTCCGGCAGCACCCTGGTTGAGCAGATTTTGGCAAGCCACCCGTTGGTTCATGGTGCGGGCGAACTCAAAGCGCTCGATGCCGCCGTGCGCGAGATCGTGACCCCCAACGACGAGCCCTACCAGCATTTTGCCGCCGCCCTTAGCGCAGAGACGCTCACCGGCCTTGGCAACGCCTACCTTTCGAGCCTGCCCGTCGTTGCCCAAGGCCAGCGGGTAACCGACAAAATGCCGTTGAATTTTCTCTACCTCGGCCTGATCCGCCTGATCTTGCCAAATGCTCGGATCGTCCATACGATGCGTGACCCGGTTGATACCTGTGTTTCGTGCTTCACGACCCTCTTTTCCGAAGGAAACGAATACAGCTATGACTTGGGTGAGCTTGGGCAGTTCTATAATCACTACCACGAACTCATGGCCCACTGGCGTTCGATACTGCCGGCCGGGATCATGCTGGATGTCCGCTATGAAGATGTGGTGGACGATATCGAAGGGCAGGCGCGCCGCCTGATCGCACATTGCGGCCTGCCCTGGGACCCGCGCTGCCTCGATTTCCATACCAACCAGCGACCAATCCGCACCGCCAGCTATGCCCAAGTACGCCAGCCGATCTACCGGAGTTCGGTCGGCCGCTGGCACCGCTATGGCGATGGCCTCGCGCCTCTGTTGCGTGAACTCGGGATTACGGCCAGCGCCGCCGCCCCATAACACGGGAGAACATCCGCGATGCGCGCTGCCCGATCGATTCTACCGGGCTTAGACCAAATCCCCCTGAGGATAACCGATCGGGATTTGCTATCGGCGGCGGCCGCCGCCGCGCCGCCCCCGCGGCGGAGCCAAGCTGGCGGATGCCGGCGCTGGCAAAAAATGGTATTATGGCTGGGGTTGGCGCTGGCGCTGGCCGGGCCGGCGGCGGCTTCGTGCGTTCCTCCCGGCGGCGCCGCCGACCAAAGCATCGCCGTACCCGGCCATCCCTTTGGCATCGCGTCCACCACCGGGGGGTGCCATGTTTTTGTCACCATGCCTGCGGCCGGGACACCGCCCAGCCCGGCCGGCACTTCGGTGTTACGCTGGCGCGATGGCAAATTGGTCAATGACCGCACCGCGCCCTATGGCGGCCTTGGCGCAAAGCTCACCCATGACGGCACGACGTTAATCACCGCCGACCGCCATCGGGTGCTCTTGCTTGACGTTGCCCGGCTAACCGATGGCGACGCCGACCCGCTGGTGGGGACAATTGAACTCGGCCCCAACTCTCCCGAACACCAGAACCCCGAGGCCATTTATGTCGCCATGACCCGTGACGACCGGCTTCTGTTTGTGAGCTGCGAAAATCTGGCGCGAATCACGGTGATCGATCTCGCCCGGGCGCGGCGCGGCGACCCGGCTTCCGAGGTCATTCTTGGGCATATCCCGGTCGGGCCGCGCCCAATCGCGGTTACTCTGTCCCAAGACGACCGCTACCTCTTTACCACCAGCCAATATGCCGAACCGGAACTGGGCTGGCCGGCACGATGCGCTGCTGAAAATGCCGCCGGCCCCACTCCGGCGCCGGCCTATCCCGAGGGCGCCGTTGCCGTTATCGACGTTGCCACCGCCGCAACCACCCCCGAGCGCGCGGTGTTGGCCCGAGTGCCGGCCGGATGCAACCCGGTTCGGCTGGCCCTGTCCCCCGATGGCGCAGAGGCGTGGGTGACCGCCCGCAGCAACGACGCTGTGATTGTTTTTGCCACCGCCCACCTGATTTCCGACCCCGACCACGCCAAACTTGGCACAGTGCCGGTCGGACGCTCCCCGGTTGGCGTGGTGGTTACCGGCAACGGCCGCCAAGTGTGGGTGGCCAACTCGGGGCGCTTTTCCAGCGACCCGGAGGCGACCCAATGGCTGACCGTGATCAACACGGCGAAAAACAGCGGGGACTCGTTCACGGTTGCGGGCCGCGTTCAGGCCGGGGCATTTCCGCGCGAAACCCATATCCTCGACGATGGCCGAACCCTGCTGATTAGCAACTTTCAATCCCGCACGGTTCAGGTGATTGACACCAGCCGCGCCCGACCGTAACCGAAAGGCTCACGCCTCAGCGTTGATACAGAGGGGCTCACGCCTCAGCGTTGATACAGAGGCTCACGCCTCAGCGTTGATACAGAGGCTCACGCCTCAGCGTTGATACAGAGGCTCACGCCTCATCGTCAATACCCCGAACCCCGCGAAGATCGGCATTGTCAAAAACGACGCCGCTTAGAACAGCCCCGGTGAAATCCGCATCCCGCAGGTCGGCGCCGCTGAAATCCACATCGCTGATCTTGCCTTGACCGAAATTGGCCTTGATCAATTTCGCCTGGGGAAAACTTGCACTGGCAATAATCACGCCGATCATGCGCGCATGTTCGAAACTGGTTGGCCAGAGATGGCCATTGGCGCCCATAACATGAACCGGACCGCCCCGGCACTGGCTGAGGTTGGCATGAATGAGCGTGGCGCGCATAAAGTTGGCGCCCCGCAAATCGGCGCCAATCAACTTCGCCTCGCGCAAATCGGCATAGGGCAAGCGCGCCATGGTCAACACGCAGCCGGACAAATTCGCGCCTTTAAGAATCGCGCCCTCAAGATCGGCGGCGGCGAGGTTTGCCCCCGAAAGATCCTGGCCGGTAAGATCGACCGAGGTGAAATCGGCGCGATGCCCTTCCTTGCCGGCGGTGTCGATCCAGACCAAATGCCCGGCCAAAATCTGGCTCAAACCCACGTCCAGCGACATCAGGCTGCGCGGCAGCTTCGCGCCGGTGGTATCGGCCCGGGAGAGACTATTGAAATCGAACAAAGCGCCCGAAAGGTCGGCGCCATCCAGCTTGGTTTTGTTCATAATCGCCGAGGTCAGAATCGCGCCCCGAAAAATCGCGCCGGTAAAAATAGTTTCGGTGAGATCCGCGCCCTCAAGGTTGGCACCGGTTAAATTGGAGTGGGAAAGGTCAGCGCGCATCAACTTGACATTGCGCAAGATCGTGTCGGTGAAATCCGTCTGGACGATAAACGCATTGGATATTTTAGAAAAACTCAGATCCGCCGCCGTCATCCGCGCCAGAGACATATCGGTTGCCTGCTTGTCGTAGGTCAGCGCCTTTAATGCCCCGCTCCGGCCCGGCTTCATCATTTGGCCGTCACGAAGGTCGGCATCCATGATCAGCGCTTCGCTCAGATCAGCGCCGCGCAGGCAAGCCCCGCGCAGATCAGCACGGCAAAGATTCGCGCCGACCAAATCGGCTTCACGCAAGTCGGTGGCAAACAGGCTGGCACTATAAAACTTGGTGCCGCGCATTCGCGTGCGAAACAACCGCGCGCCGTTAAGCTCGGCGTTGGTGAGGTCCCGGCCCGCAAGATCCAGGTAGGTGAGATCGCAAAGGCTCAGATTGGCGCGGGCGCCGCCGGTCAGGCAATTAAGAAACCGGCCGTGACGCCGACAAATATCATCCAATTCCTGCTGATTGAGACGGCGTAAACCAAAGGTCTGGTCGCTATCGGCCCCGGCCTCGAGGACGCGCTGCCTCTGTTGCTTTTCGTCGTCGGTTTCCACCATCGGAGCCTTACCCGGCGCTAGCGCCGACACTGCCGGTCTGGCGCGACGCCCACCGTTCCGTCCCCCTTCTTGGCACCCATCATCGTTACGGCGTGAGAATCGCCGAGGTGCGTTTATCGTCGAGTCGTTGAATATACCACCAATTGCCGAACATTGCCCCAACTCCGGCGCCGGCCAGGGTCCACGCCGTATCGCCCAAAAGCGTGTGCAACCCGACGGCGCCCCCAAGAACGCCAAAGCCGATGGCCACGACTCGTTCAGTGCTCATCCCCAGCAACGCCGACACGACCGCCGTTTGGGGAGCTTCCCCCACCTGTTGAGCAACTCCGCTCAAGGGCAACAACGCCACCAGGGCGGCAAATATCAGCCTCCGCATCACCACGCTCCGCCCCAAGCCCTAAAGTCATCAACACGGCGCCATGATTCACTTGAGGCCAGCGAGAGTCAAACGACTTCGACACATCTTTGAAACATTTTTCTTCGTGCGACGCATCAATGTCCGGCCCGTCCTTCGGCAAAATATCATCGGGGCGACCCGCAAAGCCCGCCGCCGGGGGTTACTGATCACGGCCGAGGGTCGTCATCAGCTCACGCCATTCCCGCTTATTCATGCCGCTGGCCTCCTGGGTTAGCGCTTCCCCCGCCAGCAGACGCCGCACCACCCGGAGCCCGCTCGCTGAAAGCTCGGCCCCGCCCAACCGGTATTCAAGAAATGCGGCATGGACCTGGGGCACCCAGCGCTTCACCATGTCGAGCATGGCCTCGGCATAGACCCGGATCTCATATTGAGCGTGGGCATCGACACGCAACGAAAGAAAATGCAGCAAGTTATGAAGATCTATCTTCCAATACCATTGCGTATAGTAGTTCAGTGAAAGATTGATCCGCGCCAGCTCCCGCGCAAGACCATCTTGCCCGGGGTCCAGTGGGGTGCCGTCTTCGCGTTGGTTGAGCATCTCTTCATAATGGGCGTAGGCGTTTTCGGAGTCGGCCTTCAACATACCGAGCACGCGCGCCGACTGCGCGGGGCTAAGCGCATCGCCCCGCCCCTGCCGGTTATCGCTGGCCTGTGCGCAGAGCTGGCCCGGCGCGGGAAGATAAAACTCCCGGTCAAGCACCGAATAGCGCGCCGAATACTCGTTCACATTGGCGGTGCGGTGTCGGATCCATTGCCGGGCGACAAAGATCGGCAGCTTAACGTGAAACTTTATTTCACACATCTCGAACGGAGTCGAGTGGCGGTGACGCATGAGATAGCGAATCAGGCCGGCATCTTCGCTCACCTGCCTAGTGCCCCGGCCATAAGAAACCCGGGCCGCCTGAACCACCGCGCCATCGTCGCCCATATAGTCGATCACCCGCACGAACCCATGATCCAGCACCGGCCACGCTTGATAAAGGATCTCTTCCAGGGCCGGCGCGGTCGCACGGCGGGTCGGCTGCATCTCAGCCCGGAGGCGGTCGATTTCGGCAAGCTGGTCGGCGGTCACAGACATCAACGGGGTCCTCGCAACAATGGTCCTTGGCAGTCTACTCGTTTCAGATCGCCTGTCACGAGGGGTTTCGCGCAGCGCCAACCCGCGCTATATTTTAACCCGATCGAACGCCCGCCACTTGGTTCTTGCGCGAGGCGCCACCCGCTTCTTGCGCGAAACGCCCACGGGTTCTTGCGCGAAACGCGCGGGCACGTTAGGGTAAGCGGTGGGCCGGAATGGACGAAGGATGATGCCGGGAATGGCTCGGGAACAGTTGAGATACGACAAAATGGTCGAAGCTGCGTTGCGGGGCGTGGTCCGCGCGGCGTTGCAACAGGTGGCGGAGTCCGGCCTGCCGGGGGATCATCATTTCTACCTGACATTTCGCACCAGCTATCGCGGCGTGCGGATTCCCGATAATCTGCGCACCCAATATCCCGGCGAGATGACGATCGTCCTCCAGTATCAGTTTTTTGAGCTTGAAGTAACCGACGAACAATTTTCCGTAACGCTCAGCTTCAATAATCGGCATGAGCGGTTGGTTATCCCCTTTGCGGCGATCACCACTTTCGCGGACCCGTCGGTAAACTTCGCTTTACAATTTCAACCGCCGGCAGCCGAGCGTAATGTTACCGGCGAGGTCGTTGAAACTTTGCCGGTTCCACCGCCCAATGCCCCACGTCCGAGCAGCGGCGACGAAAAGAAGACCGATGAAAAGCGCGGCGAAGTCGTGACACTTGACGCCTTTCGCAAGAAGTAGTCGGCCGTATTTCCTGATTTCACGGAGTATTCCTTGGTGGACACCAACATTTCGGCCGCTCAGGCTGCGCCACAAACCAGCAGCAGTAACGATGTCGGTGGCATTGCCGCAGCGCAGTTGCGGTCCTTCGTCGATCGAATCGAACGCATCGAAGAGGAAAAAAAGGGGCTCGCCAACGACATTAAGGACCTCTATTTGGAGGCCAAGGGCCAAGGCTTCGACGTCAAGATTTTGCGCAAGGTGATTTCTTTACGCAAAAAGTCAAAAGAAGACCGACACGAGGAAGAGCAACTCCTTGAGCTTTACAAAGCCGCCCTCGGGATGGAATAAGCCCGCCCCGCCGAATCGGTCTCCACCCCCGCTCTAATGGCGCCGGCCATGGTCCGGGCGGTGATCCTCTTGAGGCGGGCCGCCACGACTCTCGGGATGATGCGAGGACGGATGGCGGGCCGCTGAGTTGTGCGCCGCTGGGGCCTGAGCTATTGGGTCTTGCACCATCGGCCGCCCGTGAGCTACCGGCCCGTGCGCTACTGGCCCATGAGCTACTGGCCCATGCGCGGTTACCGGTGCATGGGGGCGGCCCTCGCCGAAATGAATGTAATAATCCGGGGCCTGAACCGGCGGGCGCTTCCTGCGCTTTACCGCGCTGGACAGGTTGAGCGCAATCGCGAGCACAAAAAGAGACGCCGCGAACGCCCGTTCACCACCGCCCAGCGCGCTCCGGTCATAGCGCGCCGGGAGCTGTGAAACGCCCCAAACCAACACCGCCAGCAGCACCAGCACGAAGGTCAGGACAACACGTAATTTTGGGGACATCAACGCCCCCCTTGAAAAAGGTACTCGAGGCCAATCCCCAGAGTACGCTTTTTCGGCGCCGCCTCAAGTGATTTCGCACCCAGTTCTCAAAGATTATTCGGCCTCTCGCCGCAGGGCGGCTTGAATAAGGGTGCTGGTCTCGGCCAAACCATACAGCTCGATGAACGAGCCCATACGAGGACCGGTGGTCTGCCCAAGCAGAACTTCATAGAGTGTGCCAAACCACGCCCGCAACTCGGGAAACGGGTGGCGCTTACCCACCTCATAAATCACGGTTTGGAGCGCCTCGGCGGAGCTGCCGGGCGGGACGGCCTCAAGCTCAATCAGCAGGTCGGCCAAGGCCAAGCGCTCAGGTGCAGTCGGCGCGCGGTAACGCTTGGTCGGCAACACAAAATCTTTGTAATAATGGAGCGCATGAACCACCAACCGATCAAGAAAAGGCGCATTTTCCGGGGTGGCGTCGGGCGCATAACGGCTAATAAATCCCCACATCGCCCCTTTGGTCTCGGCATGGGCGGCGCCAGCAAGATTAAGCAGCAGATTAAACGACAGGTCGGCGCGCACCGCTGGGACTTGACCATGGTGGATGTGCCAAGCCGGATTTTCCAACCGCTTTGCCTGATCCTCGACTTGGAACTTACCGGCAAATGTCAAATAATCATCCACCGCACGGGGAATCACATCAAAGTAAAGCCGTTTGGCCGCCTTAGGCTTTTGGTGCATGAACAAAGACAAACTTTCTGCCGGAGCATATGTCAACCAGTCTTCAACGCTCAGGCCATTGCCTTTTGATTTTGAAATCTTCTGGCCTTTATCATCCAGAAACAGTTCATAAATAAATGTTTCCGGCCCCGGCTTGCCGAGAATTTTGCAAATCTTGCGAGCCAATTCCACCGAGGGAATGA
>CAIZDL010000228.1 GCA_903931735.1 uncultured Rhodospirillales bacterium | reverse complement strand
CCTTGTTGGAGAGGGCGGGCACCTGGACGTTGTTGTTGCCCGCGGCGAGCGTGGTCATGGTGCTGGTCATGCTGACCACCGGGCCGGTGACCGAGCGGGCGATCAGCCAGGCGAACAGCAGACCGATGATGGCGGCGGCCACCGCGATCCACAGCTCCATCGCCGAGGCGTTGGCGATGATGCTCTGCATCTCCTCGCGGGTGGAGTTGAGGGCGGTGTGCTGGGACTCGCCGGTGTCGGCCGCCAGCTTGGCGAAATCCTTGGCCTTGGCCGGCATGCTCTTGTTCAGCAACTCATCGGCGTTGATGATAGCAGTCGAGGCGGCCTTGAACGCCGCCAGATACCGGTCGACATCGGTATCGACCTGGGTCGCCAGGCGCTTCATGGACGACTCGTGAAAGCGGTCGGCCAAGCCATCGGTCAGCTTCCCGGCCTCGGTGATCACCGTCAGGATCGGGGGAATATCCTTCTCTTCAGGATCGGCCAGGAACTTCACCGCGCTGAGGCGGGCGAACATGACCTTTTCCATGATCAGGCCGAGCCGGGCGCCGATTTCGTAATCCTTGGCCTCCATGGAGCTGCGGATCAGCTCATCCAGGCTTTCACGAACCTCCTTGCCGATAACGTTCATACCCTGTTCGACCAGCTTCTCGCGTTCGCGACGCTGAACGATGACTTTCTCGAAATCGGCGTTATAGGCGGTAAAGAGCGCGGTCATCGCCTCGAGATTGGCCTTGCGCTTGGGGTCGAGCATCTTGCTCTGGGTCAGCGCCAAAAGGTCGCCCAGCTTCTTCTGCACCTCGCGGGCCGCGTTCGCCACCTTCTCGTCGCCGGTCAGGCCGAAGATACGGGTGTTGCGCCGCATTTCCGCGACATAGGCGTTGATGGTGGCCACCCGCTCGGCGTTGTCGGAAATCGTGCTGTATCGACCCATGAAGGTGTCGACGCTATCGAAGCCGCGGATGCCGATCACGGCGACCACGCCCAACAGCAAAAGGATCACCAGGAATCCGGTGTAGATCCGGGTTCCGACCTTGAACTGGCCGAAGAAACTGGCTTTTTCCATGGTGCACACACCCCTAGGGTCCGGTTATTGACTTCGGTGGCCCGGCAATCCACAGCTCGTCGCCGGAAAAATCCTCAGCCCCGCCTTAAGCGCAGCAAGAGGCCAAGCTAACACATCGGCCAAAGTTTAACGACAGCCGGATTGTCGCGCCCGAGAGAATTCCCGCTCAAACCCTGCCTTGATTACCGAGACTTAAGCATCGGCCCCAAACCATCGCGCATCGCCTGACTAAGCCGGCTATCAAGATCTTCCATCATGCCCCGCACCAATTTGTCCCAGGTCGCCTCCCGGCCAGCGAGCGAGATATCCTCCGGCACGGTCGAGGAGCGCGAGGCCATCGCCTGAGCATAGCCGGTAAGCCCGGTGGCGGGTGACTGACAAACGACTTTTACTTCGATCCTGCCATCATAGCGCTGGGACTGCTGAGTGGTGAAGATCGCGGCAACACCATTTTCGCGCGCAAGTTGCTGCTCCTGAATACTGGCATCAAGAATCATGATCTGGGCTGACCCGGCATTGCCAACGGCGCGCAACCGTTCCGCAGCCCACCGCCGCACCGCCTGCCCGGGAGAATTGGGCGCAAGATGCTCAACATTGGGCTTGGCCATCGGCGGACGGTATTGGTCAACCACGTCGATCACCGCGACATCGAGATCAATCGTCTGCCCGGCGAAGCTGACCGCGGGGGGCTTAACCGGAACCTGGCTGGCACATCCACCCAACGCCGCCCCAAGGGAAACCGCCGCCGCCACCAACGCGCATGAGAGTGCCCCCGGCACCCGCCTTCTCATCGACTGCCCCATCGCTCCGCCCCTCCCAATGGATTTCCCAAACCGCAGACTTGGTTGCCAGCGTCGTCTCGGTCTATCATCCCAGCCCCGCCGCCGCAATCGGCAGCGGGGCTGGGTCCACGGAAGCGAGCCCCGATACCATGTGCGAACTTTTCGGCATGAGCGCCAATGTTCCAACCGACGTTTGCTTCAGCTTTGCCGGGCTGATGCGCCGGGGCGGCGACACCGGCCCCCACCGCGACGGCTGGGGCATCGCCTTTTACGAGGACAATGGATGCCGGACGTTCCACGACCCCCGCGCCAGCGCCGAATCGGAGATCGCTCGGCTGGTGCGCGGCCATGCCATCCATTCGGAGTTGGTGATTTGCCACATCCGCAAAGCCACCCACGGCCGAGTCTGCCTCGAAAACACCCACCCCTTCACCCGCGAATTGTGGGGACGCCAGTGGACCTTCGCCCATAACGGCAAGCTGCGCGGCATCAAGAAGCGGCAACTCACCACCTTCCGGCCCGTGGGCACCACCGACAGCGAACACGCCTTTTGCTGGCTACTCGACCAATTGCGCCTCGCTCATCCCGGCCAGGCCGTGCCAAGCGGCTCGCTGGAGCCTCAAATTCGGGAACTGGCCGCCGACCTCGGCACCCTCGGCATTTTTAATATGCTGCTCAGCGATGCCCGCCACCTGTTTTGTCATTGCAGCACCAATCTGGCATGGCTGACCAGAAGGGCACCCTTCGGCGCGGCAACCTTGGTCGACGAAGACCTGACCGCCGATTTTGCCCGCGAAACATCGCCGACCGACGTTGTGACCGTGGTTGCGACCAAGCCGCTAACCCGCGACGAACCCTGGACGACCATGGCCCCCGGCACCTTCCGCACCTTCCGGCGGGGCGAGTTGCTGCCCCCGGCCCGCAACCGGCCGCTATCTGCCCGATAATGGCCCCCCCACCCCGGCGTT
Source organism: uncultured Rhodospirillales bacterium (assembly GCA_903931735.1). Taxonomy (GTDB): domain Bacteria; phylum Pseudomonadota; class Alphaproteobacteria; order Azospirillales; family Azospirillaceae; genus BOG-933. The sequence goes on along the minus strand of CAIZDL010000228.1, from coordinate 3,204 downwards.
GGGCCTCCCCCCACCAGCGGATCAAATATCGACATCGGGGACAAACCGCAGCACATGGGGCTGCTCGGGATGTTCGGGCACCGCACCGATCCCCACCAGGCCCAGCCCAACCAATTTGGCGGACTCGCGGCGCAAGGGCACCGACGGACTATCGCCGGTCCGAATGAAAGTGCCGTTGGAACTGTGATCGGTGAGGACGAAGCTTTCACGGCTGAACTCAATCGAGCCGTGCTGACGCGACGCCAGAGGTGAGGGAATCACGATATCGCAGCTCTCATGACGACCGATGGTGAGCTTGGGCGCCCGCACGCTGACGACTTTTTCGCGGTCCCGATACAGCAAACGCAGCGTGAAATTGGCGGCACGCAAAACCTCGCCCGCCAAACTACCGCCCATCACCGTCCGCTCGGCGCTGCTATCGCTGCTGGCATGATCGTGCAAAGCATAAATGCGGATTGCGGCCTTCCGGCCCTTCACCCGGGTGTTATCGATCAAGCGGCACCGTCCGCGCACCTGCTCGGACAAACGGCTAACCGCGGCCTCGGTCACCAAAATTTCTGTCGGACTCGCCATCGCCTCGACCCGCGACGCAACATTGATAGCGTCTCCAAAAACATCGCCGCCTCGGCGCACAACGCTGCCGAAATGAATCCCGACCCGAAGATTAAGAACGCCCCCGGCACCATCGCCGCCGGACTCGGCCGCCGCCACCATCATCAGGGTAGCGACCCGGCAAGCCGCCTCGGCGTTGGGAAAAACACACATCAAGCCATCGCCCAGGCTTTTCACCACTCGGCCCCGCACCCCCGTCACCTCGGCCCCAAGTCGGCCCAGCAACGCGCTAATAACCTCAGATGCCCGGACATTACCAAACGACTCGTAAATCCGCGTACTGTCGCAGACATCGACAAACAGAATGGCAAGGTCCAGTTCCATGGCCGCTACGCGCCAATTTCGTCAGGAAAGCTGGTTGATAGCACACTCCCGCCTGAAGGTCACCCGACCGGGGGCGTCGATCCGGAATTGCCAGATCCTCCCTCAGGATACTAAGATGAAAAAAGAGAGTGGGGGAGCTATCATGACTCAGCAGCAGACACAATCAGTGGTGTATTGCCCCAAGATGCGAGCCATCATATTGAGCGCGCTGGCAATCGCGCCCATGCTTTTGGCAACGGCCGCGCCAGCTCGAGCCGACGAAGAAAAGCACAGCATCGTCTGGAATCAGGTCCGCACCCCCTCCCCCGGCGCAGCCCAAGCGATTGGCGGCTATGCCCATGGCTGCCTCAGCGGCGGGGTGGCGCTCACGCTCGACGGCCCCGGTTATCAGGTAATGCGACCGGCACGGCGGCGCTATTTCGGCCATCCGGTCTTGATCGACTATCTTAAAAAGTTTGGCGAGCGCGTTTATTCGGCGAGGCTTCCCCTTGTCGCCCTTGGCGATCTCGCCCAGGCCCGGGGGGGGCCGATGAATTTCGGCCACGCCAGCCACCAGAGCGGGCTCGATGTTGACATCTGGCTGAGGTTGGACCTGCCGTTACTGCCGCGCAACCAACGGGATTCGCTCAAAGAAGTGACCCTGGTTAACGGCGCCACCCACGGGGTGCTGCACCCGGGCTGGACCGATGCCCACGCCAAGCTGCTACGCCTTGCCGCCGCCGACTCCCGCGTTGACCGCATCTTCGTCAACCCCGCGATCAAGAACGAGTTGTGCCGAAAGGCTGGCCCCGATCGCGGCTGGCTAAGGCTGATCCGACCCTGGTATGGCCACGACGACCACTTTCACGTTCGCCTCTCCTGCCCACACGACAGCCCGCTGTGCGAGCCCCAAAAGCCTTTGCCCGAAGGCGATGGCTGCGGCGCCGAACTACAATCATGGATGGCAGAGGCGCATCCACCCCGGCCGAAAAAACCCGGAACCCAACACAGCCCCCCCGACCCCGAGCTGCCGCTCGCCTGCTATCGGGTGATTGTCGCAGCCGAGCCAACCTTTAGCACCACCCACTAGCGCCAGAACCCAATCACTATCTTGATTCGGACGAGCCGCACCTTCCAAAGAACCAACCAAGCGCGGCCCTCTTCGTCGAGCAGGTTCGGGCCGCCTGAGCCCCGCACACCATCATCAATTCTTCATTTCGTGAATCATCGAAATGATGTATGATGGTCCCCATGCTTGAACACTTCGAACAAGTCGGTCGGGCCATCGCCGACCCCTCCCGCCTCCGCATCCTGAAAATGCTGGAGCCGGAGGAACTGTGCGTGTGCCAGATCACGGCGGTGCTCGGCTTGGCTCCGGCGACAGTATCGAAGCACCTGTCGGTGCTGAAGGCGGCGGGACTAATCGCCCAGCGCAAGGCGGGGCGCTGGGTCCACTATCGGCTGGCCGAGCGTTCCGTCAATCCTTACGCCCCGGCGATGCTGGCGCTGGTGACGGGCGTTCTCGACGAGGACGAGACCATCGCCCTGGACCGACAGACGTTGCTCAAAGTCAAAGACGTTCCGGTCGAAGTCCTGTGCGCGAAGAATGCGCCCGCTGGGACAGCCGCTCTTATTCCAAACCAGACAGGGGAGACGTCATGACCGGCAAAGTCTACAATACTTTGTTTCTCTGCACCGGGAATTCGGCGCGCAGCATCATGGCCGAGTGCGCGCTCACTCGGTTCGGTTCCGGGCGATTTCGCGCCTTCAGCGCCGGCAGCCATCCAACCGGGGTAGTGAATCCTCTTTCCATCGAAATCTTGCGCGAGAAGGGGCATTGCATCGAAGGGTTGCGCTCCAAATCGTGGGATGAGTTCGCCGCCGCCGATGCACCCGAGATGAATCTCGTCATCACCGTCTGCGACAACGCGGCGGGCGAAGTCTGTCCGATTTGGCCGGGGCATCCCTCGAAGCTTCACATCGGTTTTCCCGATCCGGCCGCCGCCGAAGGCAGCCACGAAGAGCGTCTGGCCGTGTTCCGCACGGTGTACGCACTGATCGAAACCAAAATCCGCCGGCTGATCGAACTGGGGCCGGAGCGGGCAGGAGAGGTCTGATGTCCACGCAAGGCGATAAAGCTCCGATGGGGCTGTTCGAACGCTATCTGACCCTGTGGGTCGCCCTGTGCATCGTCGCCGGCATGGCGCTCGGTCATTGGCTGCCCGGCCCGTTCCAGGCCATCGGCCGGATGGAGGTGTCCCAGGTCAATTTGCCGGTGGCGGTGCTGAT
>CAIZDL010000227.1 GCA_903931735.1 uncultured Rhodospirillales bacterium | reverse complement strand
GCGTTGCTCAACATCCATCAACTTCGGGGCAGATGCATTCATCCCAGATCGCCATTTCCAACGCATTGCTGGCCAGACCAGCAACTTTCTATAAAATACTATACCTAGTGGGTGTCTGCGTCAACCGGATAGGCAGGGAATGATCATCTTACCAAGCCAATCGATCCCGATAAACTCACAGAAACCCTAATCCGGTGGATGCCCGCCCGACGGGTGGAGCCGCCAAAAATTCCCACGTCCGAGATAAAGCGGCCACAAACGCCGCCAACCTCGCCGGATAATGCTGTGCTGCCGGCCCACCTGCCGCCCTTTGATCTTGGCGCCGCCCTCGCCCGCACCGCCGGCAAGCCGAAATTGCTGCGAAAAATGCTCCTGGGATTTCGCGACAAATACGCCAATGCCGGGACGGAGTTATGGAAACACTTAGCCGAGGGACACACCAATGAGGCCGAGCGATTGGCCCACACCCTGAAAGGCATCGCCGCCACTCTGGAGGCAAGAGACCTCACCGTTGCAACGGCAGCCCTGGAGCACGCCTTGCGCGCCGGACACACCGAGAGCCTCGCACCGCTGATCGAGGCGGTTGAGCGGGAGCTTGCCCCGGCAATCGCCGCCGCCGCCACATTGGATGCCCAGCCCGCACCCCCACCATCACCAACTCCGGCAGCCGCCACAACGCCGCCCAAGTCCCGCCCCCGCATTCTCATCGTGGATGATGAACCGGCCAACATCGAGTTGCTGATCGAGATTTTTGGCAACGACTATGAGGTTCTCACAGCACTGGAGGGCCTGACCGCGCAAAAGACCGCAACAAAAGAAAAACCCGATGTCATTCTGCTCGATGTCATGATGCCCGGCATTGATGGTTATGAGGTCTGCCGGCGGTTGAAGGCCGAGCCAACGACCACCTGCACCCCAATCATCTTCATCACCGGCCTTGGCGACATTACCGCCGAGACACGCGCGCTGGAACTGGGCGCCGCCGACTATGTGACCAAACCCATCACGCCGGCAGCGGTCAAGGCACGGGTGAACAACCAAATCCTACTCAAACGGGCGCAGGAGCAATTGACCCGCCTCGCGATCACCGACGGCCTCACCGGCCTCGCCAACCGCCGCCATTTCGACGACCGAATGACACAGGAACACGCCCGACATGCCAGATCCGGAGGCGAATTATCGATCATTCTCCTTGATGTCGATCACTTTAAAGCCTTCAACGACACCTATGGCCATATCAGCGGCGACGGATGCCTCACCCGGGTGGCGGGGGCGATCAGCGGGGTCGTGACCCGCGCCACCGATCTGGTCGCCCGCTATGGCGGTGAAGAATTTGTCTGCCTGTTACCTATGACAAACCACCGGGGCGCGATCGCAATCGCCGAAAAAGTCCGCAAGGCCGTCAGCAAGCTCGCCATCCCTCATAGCCAGTCCAGCGTTGCCGATCATGTGACCATCAGCCTTGGCGTCATCACCACCCGGTGCATCTCCGACCGGTCGCTCTCCAACATTCTCGCCCTGGCCGACGAACAGCTTTACGCCGCAAAATCAAGCGGTCGCAACCGGGTCTGCGCGGCCTCTGCCCCCTGAGGGACCAGCCACGTCGGGCACCAAGCGACCGTGATCGAGCCTCAAAACATAATCGGCGAACGCCACCGTCGAAGGGCGGTGGGCAATCACCACGATGGTCAACTCGCCGCGCAAACGGTCGAGCGCATCGAGGATTTGGCACTCATTGCCGGCATCAAGGGCGCTGGTCGCCTCATCGAGCACCAGCAGTTCCGGCTCCACCAGCAAAGCGCGAGCGAGCGCCAAACGTTGCCGTTCGCCGCCCGAAAACCGAGCCCCCCGGTCGCCGACCACCGTGTCCAACTGGTGCGGCAACCTGCGGACAAAGCCGGCCGCCGCCGCTTGCTCCAGCACCCGCCATAACGCCTCTTCGCTGGCACCCGGCGCCACCGCGAGCAAATTGGCTCGGATGGTATCGTGAAAAAAGAAACCGTCCTGGGGCACATAACCGACCCGCCGCCGCCAGCGATGACGGAGCGCCCCCTCCAGCGCAATGCCATCGACCAAAATCCGCCCCTCCCGAGGCACGATCAGGCCAAGCAGCACATCGGCCAGGGTGGATTTCCCCGCCCCCGATGGCCCCACCAACGCAGTCACCCGCCGGGCTGGAATATCGGCGCTGATCCCGGCAAGAGCAGGCGGGCGGTCATCGCGATGACGATACCCAACACCAATGAGGGAAATACCGCGGGTGAGAGCCGGCTCCAGCTCTGAGTCCGGGTCGGGGTCCGCCGCCGCAGGCTCCGCCCATGCCTGACAATGCCGGAGCAAAGCCGTCGTCGCGGCGTGGGCCGGCAATGCGTGCAAAACCGCCCGCCACCCCTCTTGAGCGCCCATCAGGGTAGACAGCAAGCGCATATAAACCATGATCAAAACCAAGGTGTCGGCCAAGGCCAGACCCAGGCCCCGGGTCGCCACGATCAAAGCCACCGCCACCGCCACCGCCGCCCCGGTCCGGGTTAGGGTGTTGGCAATTCCGACAGCCCGGAAATAGGCGATTTGGGCCAACCGCACCGATTTCATGCACTGGCTGAAGCCAACATGCCGGGCGGCCCCCATGCTAAACGCGCGAATAAGGTGCATCCCCGCGATATCGTCGGACAACACCGCCTGCCATGTCTTGCCGCTCTCGCCCAATTCGGCGCCAAGCTGGTGGGTCCGACGGTTCAGCGGCCGGGCCACCAGCGCCGCCAGCACCGCCAGCGCCAGAACGGCGGCGGTCATGACCGGGGAAAGCTTGGTCGCCACCGCCACCAACACCGCCACCTCGATTGCCCAAGCCCCCAGACTGAGCAAGAACTGCACCGCCAACGCCGCTTCCGCGCTCTCGGCGGTTAAAATCCGAATGACATCCGCACCGCGCAATTGGGAAAACGCCTGCCACTCCATCGCTGTCAGCGCCCGATGCAAACGACGGCGCAAATCATCGACATAGCCGAACCGCAAACGCAACGTCGCAAGGTTGCGGCTGTTGACAATCAGGGTGGCGGCGGCGACCAGCCCAACATAAACGACGAGCGCGGTTTCAAGGCTGATCGGCCCCGCCCATTGCCCCACAAGGTTCGAAACCGCACCAGGAGAGCCGGTAATCCCCAGCAGGCTCAACAACGGCACCAACAGCAGCAACCCAACCCCTTGGGCCACCGCCGCCACCACGGCCGCCAGCGCCACCCAGATCAGCCGCAGCCCGGCATAGCCGAGCAAGTCCCGCGCCAGCCCAACAAACTGCGCGACCGCCTCGTTATGAGTGTTTTCAAGCGGCGGCATTCCCCGGCCCCTGCAAAAGGTGGTATCCCTGATGGTGAGGACTATGAGTGGACTGAAATGACTTTTGCAATGGTCTGATCATCAATGCTTCAGGAATTCGCCGGCTGGCGCTTTTTGTCCGACTTTATAATCCCGGGAGCGAGCGTCTCGTCCCCCGCCAGCGCGGCTGGGGCCTCTCTCGCGCCGCCCGATGTGGTGATCGTGCGGGAACCTGTGCCGGAAGCGTTGGAAGCGCCGGTGATCACCCATCCCGTGTGGCAGGTCTCCGCCAACGGGGAAACGCTGTTGACCCTCCCCGGCATTGCCCGCTTTCTGATTTCTGAAGGCTGCCGGGTGGTGATCGAGCCTGCGCCGGGTGCCGACCCCGTAACCATTGGCTTTTTGGTGAGCGGGCCGGTGCTGGCGGTGCTCTCACGCCAGCGCGGCCTTGTGCCACTGGATGGCGCCGCCGTTGGCTGGCAAGGCGGCGCATTGCTGATCATCGGGCCATCGGGCCAGGGAAAATCGAGCATTGCCGCCAGCTTGGCCACGCGGGGCTGGCCGGTGCTGGCCGACGGCGTTCTTGCGATCAGCCCTTCCGCTCCCGCCCTCGTCCGCGGCTGGCCCCGGCTGCGGTTATGGCGGCAAACCGCGCAAACCCTCGGGATCGATCTCGGCACCGCACCCGCCCTGCGCTACGGCATCGAACGCTACGACATCGGGTGGCCAGAACACCCAGAGCAACCGGGCGGGCCGTGGCCGCTATCGGGGATCGTGATCGTGCTCAATCGAGCGCCCACGGCAACATGCGAACGCCTCACTCCCGGCCGGGCTGCGGTTCGGCTTGGCTCATCCCTGTGGGTCCGGCCAACCTACACCGACAGCACCGCCGCCTCGGCCGTGCTGCAAGATTTGATCGGGCTGGCCGTCAGAATACCGTGCTGGCACCTTACCCCGCCCGAAACACTGGGGGCGCTTGGCGCCACGGCCGATCTGCTGACTGAAACCTTACGGGCACAAAAAGAGGCTCCCGGCCATGCCGCATCCGCCTGAGCCACAACAAGCCGACCCGCGCGCGCGCGTCAAGGCCCTCGCCACCCAAGCCGGCCATGCCCTTCATTTGTGCCGCGAAGGCGCGATGGAGGAGGGCCTGGGGGAATACCGGCGTCTCCTCAATAAGCCCGGTGCCCTCGAGCTGCCCCTGGCCTTGCACACGGCGATGCTTGCCGATTGCGGGCAGAGTGAAGCCGCCCAAACCCTCCGCCGGCTGAGCCTGATCATTGGCGCCGATCTCTCCATCAATGCGTTGCGCCGGCCCCTCGCCAGCCGCGATCAGACGATCCAGGAGTATGACCGGCTGTTCGCTGAAAACGCGATCAACGCCACGATGATTCATCACTACCTCATGATGCTGAGCGCCGCCGGCCGCGTCTCCGATATGGCGCCGCTGGTGGATACCGCCCTGATCGAGAGCCACGATCTTACGCATGAAGGCGGCCCGGTGCCGCCAATCGATCCCGCCGAGGTTACGGCCGCAATCATGAACAAGGTCGATGAGACGGCGTGGTTCGAGCGCTGTCAGGCGACCCGCAACTGCTACCATCTCGACGCCGTACACAAAATGGCCGACCCGGCAATCGCCACCCTCATGACCGCGATAGCGGCCCATGTTGAGCGCTATCGGGCGCGGCCGGTTTCAGGGGCGCATCCGGCGCTGTCCTGGCGGCCCAAGGACATCTCGGTTGGGGGCTGGGTCGATATTTTCAATAAGCCCGGCGGCTACCAGGGGCGGCATATCCATCCCCGTGGCTGGCTTATCGCCGTGTATTATTCCGCCGTTCCCGGTGAGGCCCGCGCCCCCGGTTGCGATGCCGGATGCCTGCGGATCGGCCAGCCCGCTGCGCTTGGGAACACCGCCGCCGGCTGGCCGGACCTGACCCTGGCCCCAAAAGCCGGCCAACTTTTGCTGCTGCCATCCTACCTGACCCACTGGACAGTGCCCACCACAGGCTCGGGACTGCGAATTGCCGTGGTTATCGACGTGGAGGATCGCCGCGAGGAGGGTGTCAAAAGCCGCGAGGAGGGCATCAGAAAATGAGCCTGCACGAGATCAAACCAAAGGTGCGCCGACTGTTCTGGATCGCGGCCTATCCTAAATCCGGCAGCACGTGGCTCCGCTTTTTCGTGGCCCACCTCACAGCGCAGGAGACGATTGGCGAAAGCCTGCGCGATGCCGCGCTTCGGGTTCCGGTCGATTTTGGCCAAGCGGGGTTCGACCGGGCGTTGGGAATCAAGCTGGCCGACCTCACCACCACCGAGGCGCTGGCCCTGAAGCCGCGCCGCTTGGAGGCCGAGGCCCAGCAACGCTTGACGCCGGCCCTCTACCTGACCCACGACGCCTGGACCGCCTCGCCGCTGGGTGAGCCGCTCCTTCCCGCAGCGGTGACGGCGGGGGCGATCCATCTGGTGCGCGATCCCCGCGACATCGCGGTTTCCTACGCCGAGTTCTTTAATTGCAGCCTCGATCAAGCCATCGCCCAAATGGCCGATCCCGCCCATATCATGATCTTCAACCCCGAGGCTGACTCCGGCCCCCAACTGCCCCTGACCCTGCTGGACTGGAGCGGCCATTGCCGAAGCTGGCTTGCCGCCGATGGCTTTCCCCGGCTACGGCTGCGCTACGAAGACCTTTTAACCAATCCGCAGCGGGAGTTTGCGAAACTTGCGCGCTTTGCGCACTTGCCCAGCACCATTGATGCGCTGGAGCGAGCCATCACGGCCACCCGCTTCGACCGCCTGAAAAGCCAAGATGCCCAAGAAGCGTATGCCTATCGGGGCGATGGCCGCAGCTTTTTCCGCGAGGGGCGGTCTGGGGGCTGGCGCACGGCGTTAAGTTCAGACCAAGCCCGGCAGATCGAACGCGATCACGGCCCGATGATGGTGCACCTTGGTTATCTTTAAAGACCTGTCCCCCTATTCGTTGCCGCCATCGTTCCAGCGGATGAAGCGGGCCATATGCAGCCCCCGGCCAAGCGCCAAGCGATAGGCGGCACCCTGCTCATGGGCGGCTTGAGCGTCGGCGGGCCAGGAGTCCAGCAACCGGGCCGCGCGCGGCAGATCCAGTATCCGCGCCGCCAGCGGTGACCGGGCCAGATGCGCGAGTTCGGCCGCAGTCTCCGCCCGCATTTGCGAGCGCCGGTCGAACCACTCTGGGTTTTGGGCCCCCAACCACAACTCTCCGGTGATTTCGGGCGGCAGACGATCGGCAAGAACCCGGCGGCCCAGCCAACGATGAATGGCGTTGCGACAATATTGGGTCGCGGGCACTTTCAGACAGAATTCGAGCAACGGCAAATCCCCCAGCGGCGCCCGTTCCTCAAAGCCATCAACGGCGACGCTTTGGGAGAGAAAGTCTCCGGCCAACCGCCCCGTCTGCCTGACACCCTCGGCGCGGAGTGCTCGCCAAGAGCGACCCATCGGCCCAAACGCAATAAGCCCCAAAGCACGAGAGCGCGCCTCAAGCCCGGCTTCCCCAACGAAATCGGGGTTGATCAAGCTCCAGTTGAGATAACGGCGGCCACCCGGAGCGCGCCGGTCGAGACGCCATCGGCGCAACCCCGACGGTTCGCAATGGCTCAGCAGCGCATTTTTAAGCGTCCGCCCCCACGACCAGCCAAAGCGCCGCCGCCACGCCACCAACTCCCGCGCGAGTGCCCCAAAGCGCAACTCGCCCAACAGCTCCATCGGTGCGGAAAAGCCCGCAGCGGTCAGGGTATCGTTACCAAACTCGCCACTCAGAATCACCCGATGGCCATCGGCCCGGATACGGTCGAGGACCACCATCAACCAGCCGAGATTATCCCCGCTGGAAAACGGCCCGCAATAGCGCTGAAACAGCCCACGCGGGTCCAAATCGAGGGGATGCAGGCCGGCGTCATCAATCTCGATCACCTGGAGATTGGGATAGCGGGCCGCCAGCGCCCGCAGCTTCGGCCGCTCATCGGGGTAGAGCGACGGGTCCAGCGGCCCATGCCAACCAGCGGGGGGGACCCGACAATAGTGCTTGAGCATACGCGGCGCCAGCATTCGCGCGGCAGTTGCAGAAACCGCGCTCGAATCAAGGCCGCCCGAGCCAAACATCGCCACCGGCTCCAGGCTACGCAGATTGGCGGCAACGGCGCGGTCAAACAACTCCCGCGCCGCCTCCACATAGTCCTCATCCCGCGCCAAGCGCAGATAATCGCCTTCTGGCGGCTGCCAAAACGCCGAAACCTCAACCTCGCCCACCGTGCAAACCACACGATGCCCGCCCGGAACCCGCCGAATATCGCGATAATAGGTGCGGTCTCGCTCGCCAAATGACAGCAAGAGCGCGTCGCCAAGCACAACCTCATCGAGCGCGCGCTCAATTCGGGGCAGACGAAAGAGGGCGCCGAAGCTGGAAGCAAAGGTCACCACCCCGCCCGCGCGATGGAAAAACAGCGCCCGCCCGCCCAGCGGGTCACGCGCCATGGTCAAACGGCGGGCTGCGCGGTCCCAGACCACCAAGCTCCAGGAGCCGGAAAGGCGCGCGAACCAAGCCTCGCCCCACCGCTCAAAGCCCCGCAACGCAAGGGTCCCGTCGGCCATGCCGGCCAAGTCCGCAGCACCAATCTCCAGCGCGCCCGCAAGGTCGGCGCGATTATTGAGCCTGCCGGCGAACAGAAAATCCACCTGCCCGCCCCGAGCGGTGCGCGGTTGGTGATCGAGCCGGTCTTCCGGGGTCAGCGGCAACGATGCTGCGCCAAAGGCTGCCCCGCCCTGCCCCCATACCGTGGGGCGGGCGCGCGGCAACGCTGCAAAAGCCCCGGCCATCGCGGCGGCTTCCGCTTCCGGCGCCAAAGCACCATCCAAACACACAACGCCACAAACGGCGCTAAGAGCAAACCCTGAGCTGTTAATTGAACACCGCTTGGTAAACGATCCCGTCCTTATTCCGCGCCACCGGGACGATAAAAATATCGATCCGCCCCATGGCGTCGTTGCTCAGAGGATAGATGCGCTGGGGCAGCACGATCGGGCTCGAAGAGTTGAAAAGAAGATCGAAGGGAGCACGCAGCATTCCGCCATAAGCAAATTTTGATAGCGGCCGCGCAGCCGTCAACACCATATCGACGGTGCTTTCACCCAAGCTGAGCGAAAAAGACTCGTTGACCCGGCCAGCGAAATCTTCGAACGTCAAGAGCTTCACGTCAAGTGTCTCCCCGATAAAAATCACGCGCTCACATCTTGGCGCCAAATCATGGCGATCGAAATACCTGCGGTGCCGCCCTCGCACTCGGTAAAACCCAACCGCGCGTAAAGCCGCTGCGCCGGGTTGCCGGGGCGAACACTCAAGACAACCACCCCCGCCGAACCAGCAGCCCGGGCCATATCCAGCACCCGGCCAAGCACGGCCGCACCAAGGCCCCGGCCGCGCGCCACCGCCGAAACCGCGATATCGACCACCTGAAAAACCGGGCCGCTCCGGTGCAAAATCAACCGACCGAGCGGGGCGCGCCCCTCTTCCACTACCCCCGCCTCTTCCACTACCCCCGCCTCTTCCACTACTAACGACACCGCGCCCGGCGATTGCATCTCATAAGCGCGGCCCTGAATCTCGAACTGCATATCCAACACCATGGCGCGCTGCTCCGGCGGCAGCGCTGCGAACTCGGCGGCGCGAACCTCATGATACAGCGCCCGAAAAAACGCCCGATCCCCCGCGCCGGCCGGGCGCAAATTCAACTCACAAGCCGCCAAGCCCGGCATTGCAGCAACCTCCGCCGTTCGGAATTAGCACGCGTTCACCGCCCCGCGAATCACCGTTAGATTGCCCAAGCCCGCGACAAAAAAGCAAAAGCGAGAAGCGTCGCAGAACTTTGTGCTTATGAGCTGATAGAGCGAATATTTTTCACAATGCCATCCGTCGGGGTCCGATCCTTTTTATTGGTACGCTCGGCCACCCCCGCACGTTCCAGACGAGGCGCCTTCCAGATTTTACGAGCGGAGGCAGGCACAGGCGCGCCCCCCCCTAAATCATCATCAAACTTAATCATGACATCTCCCCATAGGACAAAACGAATGAAGCAGGCCACTAACTACACCAGCTATGCCCCAAGCAGCAACATCTCTGTTTTCAATATTGCTATCGTTTCGACACCGCTCGGTCATCATCCCCGCTTTCGCGGGAATAATGACCGATCTCTGCATTTTCACGTCGTTATGGTTGCGGTGGAAACCACCCG
>CAIZDL010000226.1 GCA_903931735.1 uncultured Rhodospirillales bacterium | reverse complement strand
TTGCGTAGCTTTCTGGATACGTGAGGCCGGGGACCCGTTACGAGTCGAACGAAAAGCCGGGCTGCTGCTGGGGTGGGGTGTTGTTGGGGGCGGTGAGTGTGCCCGGGCCGAGGGGGCGATGACGGCCCCCGGGGCCGGTTTCGCGGGCGGTGTTGATCTCTAAAAAACATCCGGTTTGGCAACGCACTATCAGATGGTATCGCTACAGAACATGAAGACTGCAATAAACCGGGGCGGCGGCGGTGAGTAAGCTTATTTGCCACAGCCATCTGCGGACTCGATAAAATTGGGCGGCATGGGTTGACAGTGCCGCCGATGGTTTGCAGTTAGTGTCACACACTTGCCGATTGCCGCTGTGCCACCATGAAATTAGCCACGATGACTTGGATTAACGAATTTCGTCTGTCCTGCGCTTGGGCGCTCGTTGTGGCCATTGGCGTGGCTGCGGGGGGCGCTGGCGCCGAGGGTGTTAGCCCGCCCACGCCCGAGGGCGCGCCGGTTGCGAGTACCCCGGTCGCGAGCACCCCGGTTATAAGCGCGCCGGTTGTGGCAGCCCCCGCAGCGGCGCTGGCCGATCCTCGTCCGGTGTTGGAGCGGTGGGCGCAAGCGGTTGCGCAACGATTGGCTCAGACCGACCCCAACGCGCTGCCCGTTGCTCCCCCGGTTGGGCCGGGCGCGCGGTTGAAGCCCGGCGCCGGTGGCGAGCGGGTGGATCGTTTGGCGGCGCAATTGGTTGCGCGCGGCTTTCTCCCGAGCGGCGCCTATCACGGCCTTTATGATCTGGCGGTGGAGGCGGCCGTGGCCGCTTTTCAGACCAACGAGGGGATATTTGCCGACGGTTTGGCCGGTGAAGCGACCGTCGAGAGCCTCGATCGCAACGCGGCGGGCACTGTTCAAGCTCTGAGCAGCGCTGTTGAGGGGATGCGCAGCTTGGCGGTGGTTGCTCCGGAAGAGTTCTTCTTGGTTAACATTCCGTCGCAGACCGCATATCTCATCCAGGGCAATAAGATTGCGATGTCAATGCGCGCGGCGGTTGGGCGCCCTTCCCGGCCGACGCCGTTATTGACAGATCAGGTCACCGATGTGGTGATCAATCCAACCTGGACGGCACCGACCACCGTTCTTGCCAAAGACAAGTTGCCGTCGTTGCGCCGGACCGGACACCCCGGCATTGAAGATGCGACGATTTATGTCGATCATGTGGAAGTCGATCCCGCCACGGTTGATTGGACGACGGTTACCCCTGATCGTGTGCGCATCGTACAGTCGCCGGGGGATCAGAATGCGCTTGGGCGGTTCAAGTTCAACCTGACGAACGGTCAGAGCATTTATATGCATGACACCAATGATCACTCGGTGTTCGCGCGTCAGGGGCGGGCGTTGAGTTCGGGGTGCGTGCGTTTGGCCGAGCCGCGCCAACTCGCCGAAACTCTGCTCGGCCGCGATGGCTGGACCCCCGAGCGGATCGATCATGCCCTGGATTCCGAGCGTACTCAATACATTAGCTTGCGCCACCCCTTGCCGGTGCGGTTCGTGTATTGGCAAGCGATTGTCGATGATGCCGGCGTGGTTCGGGTCCAGAGAGACATTTATGGGCAGAATACTCACCAAGTCCGGACTGCGGCGGTTCGCCATTCGCCAGCGGCGGGGCTTTCGGCGCCCCACCAACTTATCGTTCGCCGGTCGGTTGCGCGGGTGCCTTTGGCCCCGGCGGTTTCGGCCCCTGTGCCGGTCGCTGCCGGCCCGGTGCCCGAGTCTGCCGGCCTTTTGGAGCAAATCTTCACCAACGTAATGGCTTACATGCCGGAGCCCCCGACGTTGCCGGCAGCCGGGGAGATTAAGCTGTTTCCTGGGGTACAGTCCGAGCAGGTTGCGGTTCAGGGAGCGGCGTCCCCGAGCGAGGGGGCTCATTGCACCGATAAGTGTGGCTGGGGGCTCTATTAGGCGGTATTCCTGGTTGTTATTGGCGGGCTGGGGCAGTTGGTAAAAGTCCGGGTTTCCAAAGGCCGTCGGCCTTTGGTCGCCGAAGGCAATCCGGCTGGTTTGTCGGGGCTTTTGCCCCGACGCCCCCCACCAAAGGCCGCCGCCTTTGGAAACCGTTAACCCAGCAAGTTAACTGACGCGCTCTACTAGCGCTGGTTGTTATTGGCGGGCTGGGGCAGCGACCAGTTGTGGAGCCACAGCCCGGCCGGCGGCCGGCAGAGCACCGCTAGCGCCAAGTCCGAGCACCCCCAAGCCGGAGGCTGCCTCCAAGCCCAGGCCGGCGCCGAGTCGGGCGCCCACCAGCGATAACCAAGTGCTGGCACCGATGCGTTTTGCGAGCAGCGAGCCAACCCAGGCCCCGCCGACCAACAGCCCGACCTGAAGCGCGGGCACGCCCAGAGAGTAAAGAAGGCTCTCGGCGCCCGGATCGTCGTCACCTCCGGCGGGTTGGGTTTGGGCTCTCGTTACCGTGGGGGCGGCGGCCAACATCGCCAACACGAGCATGACCCGCACCGGTAATCTCCCCAGGCCCCACCTCGCCATCACCCTCTCCCCCGCGTGAACGCCGCCAAGCATTAGCCCTTAATAATGATCGTCCTGTGGGCTAGGCTGTGGAAGAATTCTTGATAAACTCACTAATTCTCTTGTCCATGACCATGATATGGGAGATTAGCCAATGCCCAAAAAATTTTACGAAATCATGATTGATATCATCACCTTGCGTGATCGCTGTTCTGAACCTCGTGACCGATACTCTAAAATCAAGGTGTTCGAGTTTATGAGAAAAGAGGTCTGGGTAGCCAATCGATAACATTAAGCTCTCTTCATTACTGAAGTGATAGAGTATGTAATCTTCGAAAATTTCCAAGGTTGACGTGATGGAGGAGGGGGCGTTGTTGCTGTTTATGGACTCGATGAATTTTCCATAGGCATTAAACAGCTCTTCATGCTCGCGATCAATTTTTTCGACGCCAATTTTATAGTCGTCGCTCCAGGTAATCGGGGTTTGTGCCCCCAAAATATCGCCATAGCCGATCATGACCATCACCACCCCTTCTGGCGGTCGCAGATTTAGCGCCTTCGTTGATAGCGGCGCGGCCAGGATTTTTAAGGCAAGATCGGCCCCCTGGCCAGAAATCATTTATCGCTCGCACCTCTGAACGCCGGGTGGTCGCGCGGCTGGGGCGCGATGTTGATTTCCTTCTTGCCAACAGCGTTAGGGCGCCATAAAGTAATGGCAGTATAGTCAACGATGCTCGCAATAAAGAGCGCCCCGGCAATAAAGGGAGTTTTCTAATGCGAATTACCTCGCATGAATATATTTCCGTCGAAAAATGGTGCAAGCCGGTTGACGCAGCTGGGTTGATTACTGGTTCGGGGAACCTTGTTTATTTTGCGGACTCGCCGGTTGAGCCAGCGCTGGTCGCGCCACAGTTTCGTGTCGATACCGGCTTCCCTGATGACGTATTTTCCAGAACAGAAGAGTTCGGCGTTAACTTAAATTTAGATACCGGCACGGTTCGGGCCACGTCCCAGCCCTTTGTTGCGCGCCTGGAAAATGTTCGTGTTGAACGGCCCGGGTTTGGTATCATTCTCGATCGCCATTTGATTATGGATGAATCTTATCATAATCGTACTTTAACTGAAGAGAGCAAGGTTTGGTACGGAGCACACAGCACGCGGCGTTCAGCTCAATTCAGCGTTGATTATCAGCTTGGTTCAGATAACTTCACATCTCGGCTCGATACGAAGTATTACATCGATCGCGATGTTGACCGTTGCCTCAATAGTCCGGCGATGTTGCTGAGCGGGCCGAGTTTTTATAATTATCATCACTGGCTGTTGGAGATGCTGCCGCGAATTTGGTGGCACGATGTTATTCCGGGCCTAAAAGATCTGCCGCTGATTATTCATTCTCCGCTACTACCCTTTCAGGTTGAAACACTGGCGGCGTTGGGGATTGGCGCCGAACGGCTGTTGCCCTTCGATGGCTGGATGCTTCAGGCGGATTGTCTCTATTTTTCGTCGTGTATTGCCCCCGGAAATGCGTCGATTCGCAATATCAAGTGGTTGAAGGAGCGGTTGAAGCCGGCCTTTGGCGTGGCGGAGGGCCATCCGCGAGACCTGATCTATGTGTCGCGCCGGAAGGCCGGGGCGCGCCGGCTGTTGAACGAGGACCAAGTTGTTGCCGCGCTGGATGCGCGCGGTTTCAAGACCATGATGATGGAAGATTATTCTGTCAAAGAACAGATAGAGATATTCAGCAATGCTCGGGTGGTCGTTATGCCGAATGGGGCGGCTGGAATTAACATGGCGTTTTCATCCCCGGGCGCAACATTGATAGAACTTATCCCGGCCTCATATCTTCACTGTGTGAATTGGATATACTCATCGCTGAGTGGCTGTCGTTATGGGCGCCTGATTTGCGATGACAGTATATCGCCCCAACGGGATATGGTGATCAATATCGAGGCGCTAAAAAATATCACGGATCAGGCTCTCGCCAGCTAGGTGCGGGGCGATGATTGCAGCGGCGGCGTTCTGGCGGACCCAGTTGCCAGCGGAGCTGCGCTTCTTGCTGGATGTGATGGCGGCTTCCTTTCGGCCCGTCATTCTTCACGCGCCGTTTGGGATTGATTGGGGGCGCTTTCTCGATGCCGTCGGGCATCACCGGGTTGTGCCGCTGATGGGGCCGGCGCTGGCGGCCGACGGCCCGGTGCCCGAGGCGGTTCGCGTCCAACTGCTTGAGTTGCAAAGGCAGGCCACTCGGCGGATGTTGGCGCTGGGGGGCGAGCTGGTCGGCGTCGCCACCGCATTTCAGGCCGCTGGCATCGAGCTGGTGGTGCTCAAAGGGCCAGCGCTGTCAGAGCTTCTTTATGGCGACCCGTGGCGGAGATTTTCGCGGGATATTGACCTGATGGTCCGGCCTGAGGCCGAAGCTGCGGCGCTCGACCTGTTGTGTACGCTTGGTTATGGAGAAAATGGACAGTTGATTGCGCGCAATACCAATGCGGTATCGCTCTATCACCAGCGATTTTCCTTCCCGCTTGAGCTGCATGTCAGGTTTGGCGATGATGACCGCTTGCTGCCCTGCCGGCTGGTTCGGCCCTTTGAAAATGTAGCGCGGGTTTCCATCGGCGGCCAGCACATCCCCACGCTCGGACCCGAAGCGGCGGTGGTATACGCGGCGTATCATGGCACCAATCACGTGTGGTCTTTGCTGTATTGGCTGGCGGATATGGCGGCGTTTCAGCGCTCGGGCGTGGTGGATTGGCCGGCGGCGCTCG
Source organism: uncultured Rhodospirillales bacterium (assembly GCA_903931735.1). Classification (GTDB taxonomy): domain Bacteria; phylum Pseudomonadota; class Alphaproteobacteria; order Azospirillales; family Azospirillaceae; genus BOG-933. The sequence continues at coordinate 34,297 of CAIZDL010000226.1, read as the reverse complement.
ATCTTGCCCGGCGGGCGGGGGTGGAGCGGCAGTTGGCGCTGGCGATGGTCCTGGTCGAAGATCTGATCGGCGTGTCGCTGCCCGCCGTGTTGGCCCGGGAGGCGGCGTTGATCGGCCGGGCCAGGCGCGCTGCCCGGCCGTTGCGCGCGGTGATCGCCGGCACGGGTGATGGTGACGATCGCGCCGCCTTTCATCGATTCGGCGGCTTGCGCTATGTGGTGTGGGACGCGCTGATGTATCGCAGACCCGCCGCGCGCTGGGCCGCGCTGGCGAACCGGGCGCAGCCCTCCGAGCGTGATCGCGGCTGGCTGCGTCTGCCGGACTGGTTGGGCTTTCTCTACTATGGCGTGCGCCTCGCCCGGGTCATCGGCGGGGCGTGTTCGGGCATCGTTGGCCGAAGGCGCTAGAGCGGGTCCTTAAACTTGCTGGGTTAACGGTTTCCAACGGCCGGTGGCCTTTGGTGGGGTCGGCGGGGCAAAGCCCCGACAAAACGTTCAGATTGCCTTCGGCGACCAACGGCCGGGGCCTTTGGAAACCCGGACTTTTGAGCAAGTTAACGGATGCGGCCCACGAGAGCGGGTCGCGCAGGGGGGGGGGCGATCGGCGTCAATTTTGGGCACAAAAAAAGCGGGAGGCCGAAGCCCCCCGCTTTTTTAAAGGCTTAGTACCTCAACCCTCACGCCTCGATGGCATCCTCGAGGGTGTGCAGGCCGGGACGCTTGGCGTTGACCAACACCGCCATGTTGCCGGGCTTGTGCTGGTTCTTCCACATTTTGGTGTGGGCGCGCGGAATGTCGGCCCACGAAAACACTTCGCTCATGCAGGGGTCGATCCGGCGCTCGATCACCAGCTCGTTGGCCTGGCTGGCCTGGAGCAGGTTGGCGAAATGGCTGCCCTGAATGCGCTTTTGGCGCATCCACACAAAGCGCGCGTCAAAGGTCAGGTTGTAGCCGGTGGTGCCAGCGCAGAACACAACCATGCCGCCCCGCTTCACGACAAAGCACGAAACCGGGAAGGTGGCCTCGCCGGGATGCTCGAAGACGAAATCAACATCGTTGCCCTTGCCCGTGATGTCCCAGATCGCCTTACCGAACGCGCGCACCTTTTTGAGGTAGGCGTTATAGGCGGCGGCGTCGTCAACATCGGGAAGCTGGCCCCAGCAATCGAATTGATTGCGGTTGATCACGCCCTTGGCGCCGAGCTGCATCACGAAATCGCGCTTCGACTCGTCGGAGATAATGCCGATCGGGTTGGCGCCAGCCGTGGCGATGAGCTGAATGGCCATCGAGCCCAGGCCGCCCGAGGCGCCCCACACCAGCACGTTGTGACCCGGCCGCAAAATATGCGGACGATGGCCGAACAACATGCGGTAAGCGGTGGCGAGGGTGAGTGTGTAGCAGGCGCTCTCTTCCCACGACAAATGGCGCGGCCGGTGCATAACTTGGCGCGACTGCACGCGCGTGAATTGCGCAAAAGAGCCGTCTGCGGTCTCATAGCCCCAAATGCGTTGGCTGGGCGAGTTCATCGGATCGCCGCCATTGCACTCTTCGTCGTCACCATCGTCCTGATTGCAGTGAACAACCACTTCATCGCCAACTTTGAAGCGCTTGACCTTGCTGCCCACGGCCCAGACCACACCTGAGGCGTCGGAGCCCGCGATGTGATACGCCGCCTTGTGGTAATCGAAGGTTGAAATCGGCTTGCCAAGGCAGGCCCAGACGCCGTTGTAGTTGACGCCCGCCGCCATCACCATAATCAGCACCTCGTCGGGGCTGATGGTCGGGGTCTCGACGACCTCCACCTGCATGGCGACTTCCGGCTCGCCATGGCGCTCGCGGCGAATTGCCCAAGCGTACATTTTCGCCGGCACATGGCCAAGCGGCGGAATTTCCCCAACCTCGTAAAGGTCCTTCGGCGGGGCGGAGGGGGCGGATTGATTCATGCCTTGCTGTTCCTTACAAGCTCAAGGGGGGGCACCGCGACAGCGCCGAGGGCTCGCACCCGCAGGATATTGGTTGTTTTTGACGAAATCCAGTGGACCATCGAACCCGCACACATTAAACAAATTGCTAGTTGCTTTGCAACGCCGCAATGATCTGTCTCAACCGAGGTCTCCCATGAGCGTTCGTGAAAAGCCCTGGCTGTTCCGCACCTATTCCGGCCATTCGACGGCAGCGGCCTCAAACCGGCTCTACCGCACGAATCTGGCCCGGGGCCAGACCGGTTTGTCGGTGGCGTTCGACCTGCCAACGCAGACCGGTTACGACTCCGATCACCCGCTGGCGAAGGGCGAGGTTGGTAAAGTCGGTGTCCCGGTGTGTCATCTCGGTGACATGGAGACCCTGTTCGAGGGCATTCCACTGGTCGAGATGAACACCTCGATGACTATAAACGCTCCGGCGCCGTGGTTGCTTGCGCTTTATGTCGCGGCTGCCGAACGGCAGGGGGCGTCGCGGGCGCAGTTGAATGGCACAACCCAAAATGATATTATCAAGGAATATCTCTCGCGCGGGACTCATATCTTTCCGCCCGGCCCCAGCCTGCGGTTGACCGCCGACGTTATCGCATTCACCGTGCGCGAGGCGCCGAAGTGGAACCCCACCAACGTTTGCTCCTACCACCTTCAGGAGGCCGGGGCGACGCCGGTTCAAGAGCTGGCCTATGCGCTGGCGACGGCGGTGGCGGTGCTGGATGCGGTGAAGGCGAGCGGTCAGGTCCAGCCGTCGGAGTTTGCCGAGGTGGTTGGGCGAATTAGCTTTTTCGTCAATGCCGGCATCCGCTTTGTCACCGAGCTGTGCAAGATGCGCGCGTTTGGCCGCCTGTGGGATGAGATTGCCCGCGACCGCTACGGCGTCACCGATGAGAAACTGCGCCGGTTCCGCTATGGCGTTCAGGTCAACTCGCTGGGGTTGACCGAGCAACAGCCGGAAAACAATGTTTACCGTATCTTGTTGGAAATGCTGGCCGTTGTTCTTTCAAAAGACGCCCGCGCCCGCGCCGTGCAGTTGCCGGCCTGGAACGAGGCGCTGGGCTTGCCCCGGCCGTGGGACCAGCAATGGAGCCTGCGTCTTCAACAGATTATGGCCTACGAGACCGACCTTTTGGAGTATGGCGACCTCTTTACCGGCAGCCCGGTGATTGAGGCCAAGGTGGAAGAGTTGTCGGCCGAGGCGCGGGCCGAGTTGGCGCGCATTGATGCCATGGGCGGCGCGGTGGCGGCGGTCGAGTCGTCGTACTTTAAACAGCGGTTGGTCGAATCGAACGCCCGGCGCCTTGCCGCGATCGAGTTGGGCGAGATCACCGTGGTTGGCGTCAACAAGTTTAAGGAAAATGCCCCCTCGCCCTTGACCGCCGGCGAAGATGGTGGGTTTCTCTCGGTGGACCCCAAGGCCGAGGCAGAGCAGATTGCCCGGCTTCAGGCGTGGCGGGCCGGGCGCGACGGCAAGGCGGTGGCGGAGGCGCTGGCGGGGCTTGTGGCGGCGGCCAAGGACGGCACCAATATCATGCCGGCCTCGATCGTGTGCGCCCATGCCGGGGTCACTGGCGGCGAATGGGCAGGCACGCTGCGGGAAATATTTGGCGAGTTCCGGGCGCCGACCGGCGTTTCCAAGGCCGGGGTGGCACCAAGCGGCGAGGCGCTGGCGCGGGTGCGTAGCCGGGTCGGCGTGGTGTCGGATCGTTTGGGCCGGCGGATCAAAATGCTGGTCGGCAAGCCGGGGCTGGATGGCCATTCCAATGGCGCCGAACAGATCGCGGTGCGTGCCCGCGATGCGGGCCTGGAGGTGGTTTACGAGGGAATTCGGCTTACACCCGCTCAAATTGTTAACGCCGCGGTTGAAGAGGGCGTTCATGTGGTCGGGCTATCAATTCTCTCGGGCTCCCACCTCGCCTTGGTTGCCGATGTTCTGGAACGGATGAAAGCGGCCGGGCTTGGGCATATTCCACTGGTGGTCGGTGGTATTATTCCGGTCGAGGATGCTGTGATCTTGAAAGCGTCCGGGGTGGCGCGGGTTTATACGCCCAAAGACTATGATCTTACCCAGATCATGGCGGATATCGTTGAGTTGGTGGCCGAGCGCGCCGAATAAAAAGTGAAATAGGGGCGTCCGAAAGGGCGCCCCTATTTTTTTCCGAGGATATGGGCGGGCAACCCTGTGGCGCCGGTAATGTTCGCGCCTGTGAAGTTGGCGCCGGTAAGGTCGGCGTCGGTGAAGTCGGCGTTGGTGAGGTTTGCGCCCGAAAGGTCGGCTTTGACGAGACTGGCTTTGGCGAGGCGGGCGTCGGTCAGTTTGGCCACGGCAAAGCAGGCCCCGTTCAGGTCGGCGCCCTCAAAGTTGGTGCGCCACTTGGTTTTTGAGTTGCTGATCGAGGTGACGATGGAAAAATCACCGTCGCTCAGATTGGCGCCGGCAAGGTTGCTGCCGCTAAAATTGGTCCCGCAGCCTTCAACGGCGGAAATATCGGCGTTGGTCATCCGGCATTTGCGGAAGGTGGCCATGGAGAGCTTGGCCCCGTGCAGAACAACATCGTGAAACTCGACGTTGTGAAACTCCGCCGCCGCCCAGTTGACCTCTTGCATTTGAAGGCCGCTAAGATTGCAGTCCTTCATCACCAGCCGTTTGCCATCGCGTGAAAGGCTGTCGACCCAGCGCTTATGATCGAGAATCTTGGCCTGGAGTTCGTCCTCAATGTCTTCAAGGTGGCGGACGATGCGGGCATGGGCGAATTCGGGCTTGCTGGTATCGACGCCTTGCATGTCGGCGAGGGTGAACTCGGCCCCGGAAAGATTGGCGCCGCTAAACTCGGCCCGGATAACTTTGGCTTCGGAGAAGTTGGCGTTGGCGAGGTTGGCCTTGTCAAACCGGGTGTCCTCCGCCCGCGCCTTTTTGAAGTTGACCCCCGATAAATCGGCCGAGCAGAAGCTGGACCGCGCGAGCATGGCGCCGTTGAAGCTGGCGGCGCGGGCGTCGCGCTCGCGGTGCACATCGAGCAGGCCGCCGCCGGAGGCGACGAACATTATGCCCTCGCGGCAATCGGCGCCGTCGAAGACCGCTTCGGTGAGATTGGCGCCATCGAAGCGGGTGCCCCGCAGGTCGGCTTTTTGGAAGTTGCAGCCGACCAGTTTTGCGCCGGTGAAGTCGGCGCAAAAAAGGTTGGCTCCGCGCAGGTTGGTCCCAGTCAGCGTGCAGTTCCGCCAGAGCGAGCCCCGCAACTCGCTGTCTTGCAGGGTGAGGTTGGGCAGCACCATGCCCGACATGCGCCGGAACGACAGATCGAGTCGCCGTCCTAGCTTTTGTCCCTTGAGGTAACGGGTGTGCTCTTGAAGCAGTTTCGAGAGTTCGGGGGCGGAAATCGGCTTGCCGTCAAAGAGGTCCCCGTTGGCGCCTTCGGCCGCGAGCGCCGATTGCAGCGCGGCGTCGAATTGGGGGTTCGAGTCGGGTGCGGCGGGGGCTGTTGCCGGCAGGCCAAACGCCGTTCGGGTCAGTTGGCCGAGCGCGATCGTCACATCTTCGGGCAGGGCTGCCGCCCCGGGTTTGGCGGGCGGCTTGGGCGCTGTGGGCTTGGCAAGGGGGGAGGCGGGCGCAACAGCGACCGGAACAGGAACCGGCTGGGCCGCCGCCGGCATTGCCTTGGCAACCTCGGCCCTGAATTCGGCGGCGCTGCGGTAGCGGTCTTCCACCTTAAGCGCCAGCGCCTTCATCAGCGTTGGTTCAAGCTCGGCCGGCAGGAGTATCTGAAGTTCCGAGGGCTTACGGAGCGAATCTCCCGACATCCGGGCGAGCGCGTCGGTGGGTTTGACCCCGGTTACGGCGTGGTAGAAGGTGGCCGCGGTGGCATAGACATCGGACCATGGCCCCTGGTTGCCGGTCTCCAGATATTGCTCAAACGGAGCGTAGCCAGGCTTGAGGATCACCGACATTTTTTGGCTGTGGCTCGACAGCGCTTGCCGGGCGGCGCCAAAGTCGAGAATACGCACCTCGTTGGTGTCGGTAATGATGACGTTATCGGGGCTGATATCTCGGTGCAAAATGTTTTGGGCGTGAATATCGATGAGAGCGTTCAGCACGGCATCAAGGATCGGCCCGGCTTTGGCCAGTGGCATCCGCCCCTTATCACTGTTGGCGATCAGGTGTTTTAGCGTCGAGCCGGTTAGAAACTCCATTACAATATAGGCGCTGCCGTTTTCCTCGAAGAAATCGAACACCGAAACAATGTTTCGACAACTGCGAAAGCGCGCCAGGACCCGCGCTTCATCGAGAAAGCGGGTCAGGCCGAATTGATAGCTCTCGGCCATACTTGGGTTGACTTGGAGCCCTTTGCGATTGGAGGCGCGACTCACGCAGCCAAACGGCAAATATTCTTTGATCGCAACCCGCGTCGACAGCTTCACGTCTTGGCCGAGATAGGTGGCGCCGAAGCCGCCTTGGCCCAGCACTCTGCCGACCATGTAGCGCTCAGCCAGCACCGATCCTGGTGCCAGCACCAAGTCGTTGACGGGCGCCGTGAGCGCGGCTCCGCACTCGAGGCACGCGGTGCCGGTGCCGGCAGAGGTGAAGCAATTGGGACAGATGGTCCCGGTCTTTGACATTCGTTGATACCGATTTCCAGAGACCGATGTTGCGAATTTTATCGCCGCACCACTAGGGGTGGTATGGCGCCAAGCTCGTCCCTAGCAGATAATCTTTAAGGAAGAGGCCATGCAGTTGCAACAAATGTTTGCTATCGGCGGTGCGGCAGTGTGGGAACCGGCGGAAATCCGCCTTGGCGGTTGTTTATGACCCGTCGGGGCGCTAATCCTGTCGCCAAGTTTCGCCCATTTTTGGATGCCCGACCCCGATGAACCGTTCGCCTGCCCGCAGCTTTCCCCGTGTGCGCCTCCGTCGTAATCGTGCCGATGATTGGAGTCGCCGGCTGGTTGCCGAGTTCCGACTCGGTGTCGATGATTTGATCTGGCCCGTGTTCGTGGTCGAGGGGGAGGGGCAGCGCCTTCCGGTGGCGTCGATGCCCGGGGTCGAGCGGTTTTCGGTCGATTTGCTGGTCGAGGCTGCGGCCGAGGCGCGCGGACTCGGGATTCCCGCCGTGGCGCTGTTTCCGGTGGTGCCCCGCGAGCGCAAAACCGCCGAAGCTGCGGAAGCGTGCGATCCGGATAATCTGGTGTGCCGTGCGGTGCGGGCGCTGAAGCGTGAGGTGCCGGGAATCGGCGTGATTTGCGATGTGGCGCTCGACCCCTACACCAGCCACGGTCACGATGGTTTGTTGCGGGAAGGTCATGTTGTCAACGATGAAAGCGTGGCGGTGCTGGTGCGCCAGGGGTTGACCTTGGCTGCTGCCGGGGCCGATGTGCTCGCGCCCTCCGACATGATGGATGGCCGCATTGGCGCCATTCGCGATGGGCTTGACGACGCTGGTCATCAGGGGGTGCGCATCTGCGCTTATGCTGCCAAGTACGCCTCGGCGTTTTATGGCCCCTTTCGCGATGCTCTCGATACCGGGGGGCTTTTGAAGGGCGATAAGCGGACGTACCAAATGGACCCGGCCAACGCCGCCGAGGCCCTGGCCGAAGTCGCCCTCGATCTGGAAGAGGGCGCCGACAGCGTGATTGTGAAGCCGGGGCTGCCCTATCTCGATATTATCCGGCGGGTAAAAGACGGCTTCGGCGTGCCGACTTTCGCCTATCATGTTAGCGGCGAGTACGCGATGCTCAAGGCTGCGGTGGCCAATGGCTGGCTCGATAATGATCGGGTGCTGCTGGAAACCATGCTCTCCTTTAAGCGCGCGGGCGCCGACGCCGTTCTCACTTATGCGGCGGTGGAGGTGGCCCGGTTGCTGCACCGTTAGCACGAGCATTAAGCCGGGCTGACGGTGGCGGGGTGGGCGGTTGGCAACAGGATGCGCACGGCGGTGCCCTGGCCGGGGATACTGGAGATTTCCAGGTGGCCGCCGTGCAGGTCGGCGATCATCCGGGCCAGGGGCAGGCCGAGGCCGCTGCCGTCCCGGCGTCGGGTGAGGCTGCCATCCACCTGCCCAAACGGCGTTAGGGCAACTTCGATATCGCTGGCGCTCATGCCAATGCCGGTGTCCTTCACGGTGAGCACGAGGCGGCCTTCGCCTGCGGCCTCGGCGTGGAGAACGACCTCGCCGCCCTTGCGGTTGAACTTGATGGCGTTGGAAACGAGGTTGAGCAGCATTTGTCGCAGCCTGCGGCCGTCGCCCCAAATCAGGGGCAGGTTGCCCAGCACCTCTGCCGAGATTGAAACGCCGGCGGTGACGGCCTGGGGCGCCATCGGCTTGATGACCCGCTGAAGCAGGGTTGTGGCATCCAGCCTTTCCGGCATTAGTTTCAGGTTGGTGACCTCGATGTTGGCGACATCGAGAATCGCGCTCAAGGTTTCGTTCAGCGCTTTGCCGGATAGGATAATGTCGCGGACGAAGCCTCGGTAGGTCTCGTTGGGCAGGGCGCCGAACACCTCGTTGTCCATGAGTTCGGCAAGGCCGATGATGGCGTTGAGCGGGGTGCGCAGCTCGTGATTGATGTTGGCGAGAAACTCGGTTTTGGCCCGATTGGCGATCACCGCTCGCTCTTCCGCGCGCAACCGGCCCATGATCTCGTTAAAGCCGCGCAGAGCGGCGATGACGGTGGTGAACAGCGTTTGGGCGGTCAGATCGGTTTTCAGACGATAATCGTTGATATCATACCGCACGATCACTTCGCGCTCGGTGGCAAAGCCGGGCTGCCCGGTCCGAAGGACGATGCGCACCGCTTGGCGTTGCATGTCCTCGCGGATGGCAACCGCCAGCCGCAGCCCGGCATCATCGGTTTCCATCACCACGTCAAGCAGCACCACAGCAATGTCGGGGTATTGCTCTAGCACTTGGCGGCCGGCGGCGGCCGAGCCGGCGCTCAGAATCACGATCGGCCGTTTTTCGAAGGTGCTGCCTTTCAGGGCGGTGCGGGTCACGGCAATGACATCGGGCTCGTCGTCGACCACCAGCACCAGCCAGGGCCGATCGACCTCCGCTTCGCGGGGCTTTGCCGATTCTTTGGCAAACACCAAAACGTCCTTGGCCTGCCCGCTCATTTCCACCCCATTTCCGAGTCTCGCCGATCCGGATGTGGCGCGGAGGCTGGAAAGCTTTCGCGGCCCGGTCTCCACGCCAGCCACTAAGATGGCCGAACGCGGGGGTAAGCTCAAGGGGATAGATGATCGGTGGCGAGAGGGGGGGGGTGAGCTTATCTCGGGCTGATGAGGGGGGAGATATCCTCAAGTGCCCGTTGGGCCAGGGCTTGTTTGCGTTCGCGGCCCCGAAAAACCCCGGCGATTGGCGGAAACAGGCCGAAGTTAATGTTCATCGGCTGGAAGGTTTGGGCGTCCGCACCGCTGGTGATGTGGTTGAGCAGCGCGCCCATGGCGGTGGTTGGGGGCGGGATACGCGGCGCCTCGCCTCGCCTGCGCGCGCTGGCGAACCGTCCGGCCAGCAGGCCGACTGCCGCGCTCTCCACATAGCCTTCGCAGCCGGTGATCTGGCCGGCAAAGCGCAGCCGGGGCTGTGCCTTCAGCCGCAACTCTTCATCGAGAAGGCGCGGGCTGTTGATGAAGGTGTTGCGGTGCATTCCGCCAAGGCGCGCGAATTCGGCATTTTCCAGCCCCGGAATCATCCGGAATACTCTTGCTTGCTCGGCATGGCGCAACTTGGTTTGAAACCCAACCAAGTTGTAGAGAGAGGCCAGCGCGTTGTCTTGGCGTAGTTGCATCACGGCGTAAGGGCGCCGTCCTGTGTGAGGGTCAGTGAGGCCGACCGGCTTCATTGGGCCATAACGCAAGGTGTCGGCGCCGCGCCGGGCCATTTCCTCGATTGGCAGGCAGCCTTCGAAGTAGGGAGTTTTCTTTTCCCACTCGTGAAACTCGATTTTGGGTGCGGCCAGCAGGGCGTCGAGAAAGGCGTGATAGCCCTCGCGGTCGAAGGCGCAGTTGATATAGTCGCGCCCGGTGCCGCTCGGCCCCGCTTTGTCGTAGCGTGACTGGAACCAGGCTTTGCCAAGATCGATGCTCTCAAAATGCACGATCGGCGCGATGGCGTCGAAAAACGAAAGCTGGGCCTCGCCGGTCAGCTCTTGAATGGCTGTTGCCAGGGCGGGGCTGGTGAGCGGGCCGGTGGCCACGATCACGTCGGCCCATTCGTCTGGCGGCAGCCCTGCCACCTCGCCGCGCACCAGTGTGACCAGGGGATGCCCGGCGAGGGCGGCGGTCACCGCTGCGGCAAAGCCCTCCCGATCGACGGCCAGCGCGCCTCCGGCCGGCACGGCGTGCTGGTCGGCGCAGGTCAGGATCAGCGAGCTCAGCCGCCGCATTTCAGCGTGGAGCACCCCCACGGCGTTGAATTCGGCGTCGTCGGAGCGGAAAGAGTTGGAGCACACCAACTCGGCCAGATCGCTGGTTTGGTGAACCTCGGTCGGGTGGTCGGGGCGCATCTCGTGAAGCACCACCGGCACGCCCGACGACGCCAATTGCCATGCCGCCTCGGAGCCGGCCAACCCGCCGCCGATAACATGAATGGGGTGGGTCAAAGGCCGCCCCTCGCTGCGATGCGAAGCGGTGCTGCCGGAGCGGTTATCCAGGGCGCCGAGCGATCCACCCCTTGGAACAAAATGCTGCGTCCGAGGAACCCGGCCGAAAGAGCCGTTACCTGGGTGGGGTCGCCGGTGGTGAGATAGGTGCGGAGCGGCACGGCCGGCATGTCCTTCAAATATTCGGGGTGGCGCTTCAGGTAGTGCTCGAAGCTGTTGGCAACCGCGCCGGGCTGGCACAACAGGCGCACGCTTTTGGGCAGGGCCTCTTGGAACAGGTTTTTTACCAGCGGGTAATGGGTGCAGCCAAGGATGACGCTTTCAGGCAGGCGCCCGTTCATTGTTTCCAGCAGGGCCGCGACATAGGTGCGGATCAGGCCCCGAAGCCGGATCGGCCCGGCGCCGGCTTCGATCAACCCGGCAAGCTCGGGGCAGGCTTGCTGCACCACTTCTACCGAAGGGCAGCGCTGGTTGATCTCGACCGGATAGGTCCCGCTGTCCACCGTGCGCTGAGTAGCGAACACCGCCACCGTGTGGTTGGCGTACATTTGGGGATAGACCGGGTAATTGATCGCCCACGGCACCTGGGTTGCGGCCTCGATGGTGGGGACGATGATGCCAAGAATGTTGCGGCCGGGCCAAGCGTCCTTCAACCAATATTGCTGAAGATTGTGTAGCGCCACCGCCGATGCGGTATTGCAGGCGATGATCACCAGCCGGCAGTCGCGTTGAAACAGCCGGTCGATATTGTTGCGGGTGATCTCGAGGATTTCGCCAGGGTCCCGGCAGCCATAGGGAGCGTTTCGATGGTCGCCGAGATAGGTGAAGCTGAGCGCGGGGAGGCGCTGGAGCAACGCTTCATGGATGGTCAGCCCGCCGAATCCGGAATCGAATACTCCGATCATCGTGTTTCGTCCCAATCCCTTGCGGGTCAATCCCTTGCGCGCGGCGCCAACTTTAGCCCCGTCGCGATAAGGTGAGCAAGCAACCATCCCTCCGGCCGGCGGATTCGCCCACCGGCCGTGGCCCTAAGGCAACGGCATGCCACCGATGGCAAGGCAGCTTGCAGGGTCGATCGGAACCACCGCGCCGTTGGGAGCGCGGCAGGTGGCCGGCGCCTCGCCGAGCGGGAGCGGCGCGATTATCGAAATGGGCGGCTGCTCGGGGGCGCCCAGCGTTGGTAGCGGGCTGAGTTGGAGGGGTGCGCCGGCTGTTCGCGCTGGCGGCGGCGTCATTACCGATCCCGGTTCCGGAGCCCCCAGCGGCTCGGGTTTGATTGGTGCGGGAATCGGGGGCGGCGCTGGCACCGGCGTTTCTGCTCTGGAGGGAAGAGCGGCGGTGAGGGGTGGTTCGGGGGCGGTGAGGGCGAGCGGGGGGCCGATCGGGCGGTGGAGTGCGGCCCGGTCGGCGGCGGTTGGTGGCGGCGGTGGCGGGGGGGCGAGGGCTTCGGAGGGGGACGGCGCTGCGGGTGGCGGCTCGGTTGGCGCTGGCGTTTGGGCGGTGATCGGCTCGCCGGCCCGAATGGCGCCGTCTTCGGTTACATGGGCGACCAGCCTCAGGCCATTGATGGTGACGTATTCGCCATCTCCCGCCGGGCGGTCGTTATTGAAGCGGCCGATGAAGCGGTCGCCATTGCTGAAGACCAGCACGCCTTTGCCGGTGCGGTGGCCGGCTACCCAGTCGCCCCGGTAGTGCCGGCCGGTGGCCCATTTGATTTCGCCCGGCCCTTCCGCTCTGCCGGCGATGAAGGTGCCGGTTTGGGTTGATTCGGCCTTGCTGTCTGAAAACCACTGAACGGTTCCGGTTCCTTCGGCTGCTCCGTTGGGGCAGGCCCCGTCCCACAATACCGAGCGATGCGCCACCGGGTGGACATCGACCAGCTTGCAGCCCGATCGCTCGTCGTTGACCCATTTATCCACCGCCAACGCGGCCCCTGGGGTGCCGGCCAGAGCTGTGAAGGTGAGGGCGGCGCATAAAATGGTTTGGTGGCGTTTCATTGCGTTTCCGCTGCCTTAAGAGACCTAGCCGTTACTATACGCCCATATTGCACGGCAACGGAACATGGGTGCGACCAAAGGCCACGAATGGGGGGTTCTTGAAGCCAGGTTTGCCATAGTTGAGGACGCTGCCGTTCAGGTTCTCGACCCGGCCGCCCGCGGCCAGAAGTACGGCATGGCCGGCGGCGGTGTCCCATTCGTGAGTGGGGCCGATTCGGGGGTAAATGTCGGCCGCGCCCTCGGCGACCAGCCCGAATTTGAGCGAGCTGCCCCGGGAGCGCCGAGTGGTCACGGGGAACTTCGCAAGATAGGGGCCTTCGATCGCGGGGTCATAATGGTTCCGGCTGCCAACGGCGATCCAGTCGCCGGCCGGCGCCTCGCGGGCCATGATCGGGCGTTCGGGCGTGCCGGGGCGGGTCAATGTTGCGCCGATCCCCACGATTCCGGTGTAAAGGTCGCCGGCAACCGGTGCCAGCACCACTCCCAGCAGCGGCACGCCGCGCTCGATCAGGGCGATGTTGACCGTAAAATCGCCATTGCGGTTGATGAATTCTTTGGTGCCGTCGAGCGGGTCCACCAGCCAGAATCGGCCGTCGGGGTCGATGGTTGGCAGATGTCCCGCCGCCGCCGCTTCCTCGGCCACCACCGGCACCCCTGGCAGTAGCCGCCGCAACACCGGGCTGATCAGGGCTTCGGCGGCTTGGTCGGCCTCGGTCACCGGGCTGCCGTCGGTTTTTTCCGTCACCGTGGTGCCTTCGGCGTAATAGCGCAAAATCACGGTGCCGGCCTCAATGGCCAGAGCGCGGATCGCCAACAGCAGATCGGCAGAGGTCGGGCAGGGCATAAGGGAACTTTCGGGCAAGGTTACAACGGCGGGCAAGATTACAACGGATAGCACGAAATTATGGTGTAGTCGGGGCCGTGGTGGCTCTGTCGGCTCTCATACAGGGTAATGCTCTCGATCGGAAATGGTCCTGAACGAAACAGACTGTTATCGACCAGATACCGGATCACCCGCTCCAGCGGGCTGCCGGTGAGCCGGGCCAGGGTAACGTGGGGGGAAAATTTGCGGCCTTCCGCCGGAAAGCCGGCCCGGACCACGGCGGCCTCGACTTTTGTTTGAAGGTCTGTCAGCGCGGACGATGGCTCGGCCCCGACCCAGAGCGTGTGAACCCCGCGCCGATTGCCAAATTGCCCGGTGCCGCTCAGGCTTAGCTCAAAGGGGGCGGCCTTGATGCCCCGGAGTTCGGCATCGAGGTCGGGCAGCCGGTCCTCGTAAGTCTCGCCGATGAAGCGGAGCGTCAGGTGGAGGTTGTGCTGCTCGACCCAGCGCGCCTTTTGCACTCCGCCCGCCAGCCCGGCCAACCGGGAGCGCACATCGTCGGGCAGGCTGAGGGCAATGAATACGCGAATCATGGGCATACCGTTTGGCAGGCTCAAAATAGGCTGCCCTGGCCGCTGGGCGGTTCGGGGGCTTTGCGCCGGGGTTTGGGCGGGGCTGTGGGGGCGGAGCCGGCAGGGTAGGCCACGACTTCGCCGTCATGGAAGGTAAGGGTGAGCGCGGGGGCGACGGCGGCTGCGGCGGCCGAAGTCAGCGGGCGGTGTTTGCTGTCGCCGACCAGGGCAAAGCCGCGCGCGAGCACGCCTTTGTAAGAATAGCTTTCCAGCAGTTGGCCGAGCCCTTCAAGGCGAACCCGGCGCTCCTCGAGCTTGGCGGCATTGCGCAGCGCGGTTGGCAGCGCACGGGCTTCGGCGGCAAGGCGGGCGCGGGCTTCGGCCAGCTTTTCGCGCGGGTGGCGGATGGCGGCGGCGAGGCGCTCCAGGCGGGTCCGGCCCCGTTCGGTAAGGGAGGTGATGGCCAGGGTCAGTCGTTCGCCCCGTTCATCGAGCCGCTGGGCGCGTTCGTTGATCAAGGCGCGTGGATCGCCGAGCCCACGCGCCAGCCCATCCAGCCGGCTGCGCCGCTCGGTGATGCCGCGGGTCAGGCCGCGAAACTGGCGCCGCTCCAGGTCGAGCAACTGGGCCAGGAGTTCGGCCCGCACCGGCACCGCCAATTCGGCGGCGGCGGTGGGGGTGGGGGCGCGCAGATCCGAGGCGAAATCAATCAGTGTGGTGTCGGTCTCGTGGCCAACGGCGGAAATCAGCGGAATGGCGCTGGCGGCAGCGGCGCGCACCACCACCTCTTCGTTGAACGCCATCAGGTCTTCGAGGGAGCCGCCGCCGCGCGCGACGATGATCAGGTCGGGGCGCGGAACCGGGCCGCCGGCTTTCAGCGCGTTGAAACCGGCGATGGCGTTGGCCACCTGAGCCGCCGCCTGTTCGCCCTGAACCGCCACCGGCCATAACAAGACGTGGCGGGGAAAGCGATCTGCGAGGCGGTGTAAAATGTCGCGGATCACCGCCCCGGTGGGCGAGGTGATCACGCCGATCACCTGGGGCAAAAACGGCAGCTTCTTTTTGCGCTCGGGGGCGAACAGGCCCTCGGCGGCAAGACGGCGTTTGCGGTCCTCCAGCATCTTGAGCAACGCCCCCTCGCCGGCCAGCGTCATCGACTCGATGATGAGCTGGTACTGCGAGCGGGTGGGGTAGGTGGTGAGGCGGCCGGTGACGATCACCTCCATGCCGTCTTCGGGGACCATGCCGAGTTTCGCCACCGTCGGGCGCCAGCACACCGCCTCGATCACCGCGCTGTCGTCCTTGAGGCGCAGATAGAGATGGCCCGAGCTATGGCGCTTGGGCTGGGAGATTTCGCCCCGCACCCGGACATAGCCGAACGCCTCCTCCACCGTGCGCTTGAGCGCGCGGGCAAGGTCGCCAACGGTAAATTCTGGAAGATTTGTGCCGGGCTTTTCTGTCATGGTCTGCCCATGATACAATCTTGGTCCCCCAGCACAAGTGCTGGGCTTGGTCCCCCAGCACTTGTGGCGGCACGAAAATGATAAGACAGAACATGAAGGTGTTGGTCGTGGGCTCGGGCGGGCGGGAGCACGCGCTATGCTGGAAATTGGCAGCATCGCCCCTGTGTGAAAAGCTCTATTGCGCCCCCGGTAACGCCGGGATCGATGGTGTTGCCGAGTGCGTGGCCATCAAAGCCGACGACGTTGAAGGCATGGTCCGCTTTGCCCAAGAGGTTCACATCGATTTTGTGGTGGTCGGGCCGGAAGGGCCCTTGGTTGGCGGCTTGGTCGATCGCCTTGGCGAGGTCGGGATCAAGGCGTTTGGTCCGAGTGCGGCTGCGGCGGCGCTTGAAGGCTCCAAGGGCTTCATGAAGGATTTATGCGCCCGCCACAATATCCCGACCGCCGGCTACCGGCGCTTTTCCGATGCCGGTGCCGCCAGCGCTTATGTGGCGCTCAAGGGCGCGCCGATCGTGGTTAAGGCCGATGGGCTGGCCGCCGGTAAGGGGGTCACCGTGGCCCGGACGGTTGAGGAAGCGCTGGCCGCGATCGACGAGATTCTGGTTGCCGGGCGCTTTGGCGGCGCCGGGGCCGAGTTGGTGATCGAGGAGTTCATGGAGGGTGAGGAGGCGAGCTTCTTCGCCCTGGTCGATGGTGAAACAGCCTTGCCCCTGGTGGCGGCCCAGGATCACAAAGCGGTTTACGATGGCGACAAAGGCCCCAATACCGGCGGCATGGGCGCTTATTCGCCGGCCCCGGTGGTCACGCCCGAGTTGACGGCCCAGGTTATGGAACGGATCATCCGCCCCACCGTGCGCGCCATGGTGGCCGAGGGGCGGCCGTTTAAGGGCGTGCTGTTCGCGGGCTTGATGATCAGCGGGACCGAGGGCGGCCGTGAAGCGCGCCTGCTGGAATATAATACTCGTTTTGGCGACCCGGAATGCCAAGTGTTGATGAAGCGCTTGGCGTCCGACCTGTTGCCGTTATTGGTGGCGTCGGCCGAGGGCAAACTTGCGGGCATGACGGTGCAATGGCGGGACGACGCTGCGCTTTGTGTGGTGATGGCGGCAAAGGGGTATCCCGGCGAGGCCAAACAGGGCGGCGCAATCGGCGGTCTTGCCGAAGCGGGTGCGGTTGAGGGCGTTACGGTGTTTCATGCCGCGACCAAGGGAGGGGCCGGCGGGACAATGTTGGCCAACGGCGGCCGGGTCCTGGGTGTGACAGCGCAAGGCGCCTCGGTTCAAGACGCGCGCGACCGGGCCTATCAGGCGGTGGACCGGCTGGCGTGGGATGATGGTTTTTGCCGGCGCGACATTGGCTGGCGGGCCATCGCTCGAGAAGTATAAAACGGCCGGCTTTGGTGGAGGGCGGGGGATGTTCATCGACATTAGTGAATTCATCGCGAACAACCCGCCTCATCGCGGCCATGGCGTCGCCGTTAGCGATGTCGATGGCGACGGCCGGTTTGAGTTTTTGGTGACCGGCTATGGCGTCGCCAACCGGGTGCTGAAGTGGGTCGGCACCAAGTTGGAGGATGTGGCCGACCCGGTGCTGGCCGACGTGACCGGCCATACCACCTGCATGGTTGCCGCCGACATTGATGGCGACGGCCGCGAGGAAATTTACAGTTGCAACGAAGAGTCCGAGCAGAGCGACGCTGCGCAGCTCGACCGTTTGTTTGCTCCCTTTGGCCACCATTGGCTGGATTTGTTGGGTCAGGCCGAAAATGCCGCCGCCGTTGAGGGCATCGCCGGGCACGCGGTGGCGGTGATCGATCGGTTGGGGCGCGGGCGATACGGCTTTGTTGTGATTCAACCGGGCGAGCCGGTGGTGCTTTATGAAATGGGTCCGGGTGGGCGGTTGCTGGATGTGGCCGAAGACGCCGGGCTCGATCAATCGGTGGCCGGGCCTGGGGTGCTGGCCTTGCCGCTGGTTTCCGACCGGATGGACCTGTTTATCCATGCCGATGGCGGCGCCAATTGCCTGTTCCGCAACCTTGGCGATGGCACCTTTGAAGAGGTGGCCGAACAGCGCGGGCTGGCCGATCCGCGTCAGCTTGGACGTGGGGTTACGGTGCTGGATGCCGACGGCAATGGGCTGCTCGATTTGGTGTGCGCGGTGCGGCAGGGCAGTCACCGGCTGTTTCTTCAGCGCGCTGGCGGTGGTTTTACCGAGGAGGCCCCAGCCGATTTCTCACTGCCCTCCCACGCCACCTCGGTGATTGCGGCCGATTTCGACAATGATGGCCTGGAAGAGGTGCTGTTTCTCAATCACGGTCAGCCCAACCGGCTGTTTGCCCTCCGTCATGAGGAGTGGACCGAGATCGATCTTGGTGATGCCGTGGAGGTTCGGGGCGCCTCCACCGGGGCCGCCGTTGCCGACATTGATGGCGATGGCCTGCTGGAGGTGCTGGTCAACCATGATGGTCATCAGCCCTTGGCGTTGTTCAAGTCCGCCCCCAACGCCAATGGCTGGCTCCGGGTCTTGCCGCTTACGGTGGCGGGGGCGCCTGCGCGGGGTGCCCTGGTGCTGTGCGTTGTCGCCGGCCGCACCCAGCGCCGGGCCATTTGCGCCGGCAGCGGTTATCTCAGCCAGATGGAGCCGATTGCCCATTTTGGTCTCGGTGAAACGCACCGTGTCGATCGCGTTGAGATCCGGTGGCCCGATGGCAGCGAGGCGGTGATCACCAACCCTCCGGCCGACCGGCTG
Source organism: uncultured Rhodospirillales bacterium (assembly GCA_903931735.1). Classification (GTDB taxonomy): domain Bacteria; phylum Pseudomonadota; class Alphaproteobacteria; order Azospirillales; family Azospirillaceae; genus BOG-933. The sequence continues at coordinate 16,127 of CAIZDL010000226.1, read as the reverse complement.
CTGACCGTGCCACACCCGCCCGAATAACCAGTCTGTTGGTCATGGTTCCGGCCTTGACCTTTCGCGCGGGTCGGCGCCATGCTCTGTTTGTTGCGCGGTGAACGGCCAGGGTGAGGGCCAGCTAAAGCAGGCAAGCCAAATCGGCCCAAGCATATAAGGCGGGAAAAGACCGATGATCGATCATCACAGCGCGCTGATCTACACCATGGTGTTGTTGTCGGCATCCGATGGCAATATGAGCGATGATGAGCTGAATACCATTGGTGAGAATGTTCGTTATCTGCCAATCTTTAAGGGTTTCGATTTTCACCGCTTGCCCGAGATGACGGAAGAGTGTTTGAAGTTGTTGGCCGACCCTCGGGGGCTCGATAAAGCGCTGGATGTCATTCGGACCAAGTTGCCGGCCAAGCTCTTTGAGACCGCCTATGCCGTGGGCTGCGATATTGTTGCCTCTGACCACAATGTCAGCCGCGAGGAGCTGCGGTTGCTGGAGTTGTTGCGCGACAAGTTGGGCCTGGATGGCTTGGTGTCGGCCGCCATCGAGCGCGGCGCGCGGGCGCGGCACATGACCCTATAAACGCCGATCCCCCCGCCCGCGCTGCGTGTGGGGGCGGGGGGGGTAGAGGGGGGCAACGCTTCGGGGAGATTCTACTCTTTCGCGACGCGCCCTAGTCCTCCTGGTCGCGGGCGTTGAGCCGGGACGCCAGATCGCGCAGATAGGTGCGATCCATTTCGGCGAACGCGTCGGTTGCGATATCGGCTCGAATGCTGATCAGGTCATCCCGGGTTTCTTTGCTGAGATTTGCTCGGCGGAGCAGCGAGTTGATCAGGTTCAACTCTTCTGAGTGGGTGATTGCGAGTCGCTCGGGCACCGGCGGCAGGCCGGGCAGCGCTGGCTCCGGTTCGCGGCGTTGTTCGCGAATCTCGAACCGGCCGATATCGTCGCCGGACACGTCAAAATCTTCCGTTTGGTCAAAGGTGGTGTCGTCCGCTGCGGGGCGGACCAAATCGGCCCAACTGACGTCCGCCGCTTCGATTCGGCGTTGAATTTCCCGGGCTGCGGCTAATACGTCGGTGTCGCTTTCGGATGCCAGCTTATCCAGAAGTTCGAGGAAACCGGCCCGATCCAGGTAAGGCATGTGTGGGGCTCCTAGGAGTTGGTGGCGCGGAAGCGGGATATCCGATACTGTAAGCGAGCGGGCGCGCGAAAATACCGGCCAGTGCCCCGTAAAAAGCCAAGGCCGCAACGGAGCCGGATCATGCCGTCCTTTGATGTCGTTTCCAAGACCGATGTTCACGAAGTTGATAATGCCCTTGATGGCGTCCGCCGCGAGGTCGCCCAGCGCTTTGATTTCAAGGGCGCCAAGTGCTCAATCGAGCGGGCGGAAAACGTTATCACCATCCTTGCGGACGATGATCTGAAGCTCAAGCAGATGCACGAGTTGTTGCGTGTTCACCTGACCCGGCGCAAGCTCGATGCTGGCGCGCTTGATTTTGGCAAGGTCGAGAAAGCGATGGGTAATAGCGTGCGCCAAGAGGTGACTATTCGCCAAGGTATTGACAAGGACCTAGCGAAACAGATCGTTAAAGCGGTTAAGGATGGGAAATCTAAGGTTCAGGTGGCGATTCAGGGTGATGAGCTGCGGGTTACCGGCAAGAAAATTGATGAACTTCAGGCTATCATTCGGCTCATTAAAGAGTTAAATATTGAGCAGCCCTTGCAGTATCTTAATTTTAGGGATTGAAGCGGCAGCCGGAGCGAGGCATCGCGATGATACCGACTTTCACGCTTGATGAACATGAACGGGATGCGGTCAACCTGTTGATTCAGGCCATTGAAGCTCAGCCGGAAAAGGATTCGGGCGAATTGAAGACTTCGGTTCGCATTCTTCAGCAGTATCTCGAATCTCCTTCCCACCGTCTGTTCTCCCTGGCCAAGGTTGCTTTCGATGACATTGACCCTGCGGTCAAAAAGTCGATCCGCAGTAACGCGATCGAGATCGCCCGGCAAAACGCCAGCACTGTGCGAACCAGGGTTACGTTGAAGTCGATTACCACGAAGCTTGCCGAGGGCAAGAAAAAGATCCACGCCACATCGTTTCTGGCGGCGTTGCAACGGGGCGGCTGAGGCTTTCCGTTTATAGAGCGGATGTTAAACGCTACGGGGTGATTCTATCCTTCTCGCCCCGCTCTAAAGGGCGGTATCGATAAACCGCCGGTCTTCATTTTCGAGAACGACAGCGGTCAGGCGGCCGGTGGCATAGGCGCCGGTATCGATGCCGATGCGGTTGGGCAGTGATTCCGCTTCCATGGTGATGGTGTGGCCGTGAACGACGACCCAGCCATGGTCGGCAGTGGACGAAAGGAAGTCCTCGCGAATCCACACCAGATCTTCGTGGCGCTGTTGGTCGAGCGGCACGCCGGGGCGGATGCCAGCATGAACGAATAGATAGCTGCCAATCTCGGTATAAAACGATAAATGGCGTAAAAAGGCCACGTGGGCGGTGGGCAAGGTGGCGCGCAATTGTGTTTGGACTGCGGCCAGTCGTAGTCGTGGTGGCACATCGACGGGTGGTCGCACGCCATAACTGAGCAGGGTGTTGACGCCGCCATAGGTCAACCACCCTGGCCCGGCGGTGAGGTCGGTCAGGAATTGGAGCATGGTTGCTTCGTGGTTTCCGCGCAGGAAGGTGACCTCGAAGTGGGGCTGTGGCCAGGAAATCAAGTAATCGATGACCGATTTCGAGTGGTTGCCCCGGTCCAGATAATCGCCCAGGAAGACAATGTGCACCCGCCCCTCCGGCGGCATTGTCTCAATATCGCCATGGATGCGCTCCAGCATCGCCGTCAGCAGATCCATGCGGCCGTGGATATCGCCGATGGCGTAGACTCGCAACCCCGGAGGCAACCGGCCTCGCTTTATGTCTTGCGGCGCCACCATCAGGTCTTCGGGTCGTCTTAGCGGGGCCGGTGGGGGCTGTTTTACGCTGGGCAAGACCGATTCCTTGTTTCATGCCGGCTGGCCGCCTTCTCAAGCGCAAACTATCGTATCGGCGGGGCGCAAAACAGGGTTATCGCGGCTTCAGGGTGCCGTTCCGCCAACCGTCAGCCCGTCTACCCGTAATGTTGGTTGGCCGACGCCCACCGGTACGCCTTGCCCCTCTTTGCCGCAGACGCCGACCCCTGGGTCCATGCGGCTATCGTTGCCGATCATGGAAATTCGGGTCAGCACGTCGGGGCCGTGGCCGATCAGGGTTGCGTTTTTAACAGCATGGCCAAGCTTGCCATCTTCGATCCGATAGGCCTCAGAAGCGGTAAAGACAAACTTACCACTGGTGATGTCCACAGACCCGCCGCCAAAGTTGATCGCGTAAAGCCCATTTTTTACCGAAGCGATGATCTCCTCGGGAGCATGATGACCCGAGCGCATGACTGTGTTGGTCATGCGGGGAATCGGGTGATGAGCAAAGCTTTGGCGGCGGCCATTGCCGGTGGGGGCTTGGCCCATCAGGCGCGCGTTCAGCCGGTCTTGCATGTAGCCGACCAGGATGCCGTCTTCGATGAGGGTTGTGCATTGGCTGGGCGTGCCTTCGTCGTCGACGCTCAGTGAGCCCCGGCGGTCATCAATGCCGCCATCATCGACCACCGTTACCCCCGGCGCACCGATTCGTTGGCCCATTAGCCCGGCAAACGCCGAGGTCCCCTTGCGGTTAAAGTCGCCTTCGAGGCCATGACCGATCGCTTCATGCAGTAAAACGCCCGGCCAACCCGGCCCGAGCACCACCGTCATCTCGCCGGCGGGGGCTGGTCGGGCATCAAGATTGACCAGCGCTTGGCGCAGTGCTTCATCGACCTGGGCCTGCCAGCACTCCGGCGTGGTGATCCGCTCATAGCCGTGGCGGCCGCCAGCGCCGAAGCTGCCGCCTTCCATGCGTTCGCCGTCGGCGGTTATCACCGAAACATTGAGCCGGACCAGCGGTCGGAGGTCGGCGATTCGGCACCCATCGGCGCGGATGATCTGTACCGCCTGCCATTCGCCGACCAGCCCGACGCTGACTTGGCGGATGCGCGGGTCGCGAGAGCGGGCGTAGGCGTCGATCTCCTCCAGTAGCTTGACCTTGGCTTCAAACGGCATCGGGGTCAGCGGGTTGTCGGCGCTGTAAAGGAGGCGGTTGGTGCCGTGCGGTGGGTCCGACATATTGGAGCTGCCGCTGTGCCCGGCCCTGATCGCCCTCATCGTGGCGGCCGCGCGCCGGAGTGCCGGCTCCGTCAGCGTGGAGGCGTGGGCGTAGCCAAAAGTGTCGCCGGTTACCGCCCGCAGGCCAAAGCCGTGCGAGGTATCAAACGCCGCGCTCTTCAGCTTCCCGTCATCCCACGACAGGCTCTCCGACTGGGCATATTCCAGGTACAGCTCGCCATCATCGGCCCCGGCCAACGCCTCTGAAACCAGCGCCTCGGTGCGCACCCGGTCCAACCCGGCCTTGTTGAAAAAGATATCGTCGGTGACGGCAAGAGTGCTCACGGCAAACTCCACAAGGGAAGGCGAATAACTGTGGGACAAGAAGTGACTGTGGCGTCTATGGCCCGTTAAGGCAAGCCCGGCGCGCGGCTTACTGCGATTCATTTCGACGGTTGTTGCCGCGCCGTATCAACGATCGCCACGACTCACCGTGAGACTCACAGGGCGACTCACTTTCAGACTCACAGAAGTAGCTGTATGTCATATATCTATTTGATTTTACACGATCAATTCGCCATACCTGGGAAGGTCAGCGGTGAGTCTAGGGGTCTATATATGTGAGTCCGATGTGAGTCCGGGGGTGAAGCTATCGTATGTCAGCGTCGCCAGCGCGCCCACCAGGGGCGGCGGCGGTCGGCCAGAAGTTCGTTGAGGACCATATCGAGCTTGGCTTCAACCTTTTCTGCCCGGATTTCGGCGGCATCAATCCGTTCTAACCACAAGCCCCGCTCGGCGGTTACCTGATCGATTAGCCTGCCGATCTCGGCGGTATGTTGGGCTTGGAGCCTTCCGATTTCCGCGAGGTGGCGCGCTTCGCTGGCGTCGGTTGCGACCGGTCGGTTTGTCAGGACGGTCATCGCGTGGTTGGCCGGTTGTTCAGTTGGCGGTTCGGTCGTGATAACCGGTCCGGTTGATCCGCGACCGGTCGCAGCCAGCGTGCCGATCTCGGCGCTGCTCAGGCGGACACGAAGCCGGCCATCATTGCCGCGAACCCCCTGAAACTTACGGCGCTTAATCCGTTGGCGGAGGGCCTCGACGGTGATGCCTGTCAGTTCAGCCGCCTCGGTCAACAGGTATAGTTTACCATCCATGGCTCAATCCCGTCCGGTTGTGTCAGACAACGACTAGACATAGCGTTTGGTCGTAAGGTCGAACACCCTGTGGCTCAATCCCGCAACTCACTAACACACTGTGGTGGTGCTGTCGACATACATGCGGCGAGTTGCCCGCCCATCCAGGGCTTCGGCCATGGTGTGTGCTTATGGAGTCGGCCGAGCTGTGTATGTCAGGCGTTGGTTGGTGGGCATGGCCACTCTGTCGCATGGCCAATCCGCGTTGCAGCATGCCGACGGCGATGATAAGAGAGTGCTCGCGAGGTGTTGGGCCATGCTGGCGGTCGGTTGGGAGACAAAGATGGATGATAATGGGGATATCGAGTTATTTGAAGCGAGTATCGATGCAAATAAGACTCACGACGAGATCATTTCAGTACAGGAAAAGCATGGCGGGTTTCTGGATCTGATCCCAACCGGTTTGTTTGTTCACCAAAGACATGCGATCATTTTTGCCAATTCTGAGGCATCAACCATATTTCATTTGCCAGCACAATATCTAATTGGAATGCACTTTCTCGATTTTATCCCAGAAGAATATTCCAAAGAGGCAAAACTGGCGTTCAATAATTGCTTTGATCACCAAATGGCAATTCGAGATCATGAGTTTTGTTTGTACGAAGACGGGAGAGAGGTTCAAGTCATTCAGGTATCTATGTCGCCGTTATTTTGGGATGGCTTGGAAGTCATCAATATTGTCTTTACCGACATTACGCGGCTGAAACAAAATGAGGATGCGCTCAAAAAAGCAAAACAAGCGGCTGAAGAGGCGACAAAAATCAAAAGCGAATTTCTCGCTAATATGAGCCATGAAATCCGGACACCAATGAACGCGATTATCGGCCTTAGTCATTTGGTGATGAAGACCGATTTGACTGCGCGGCAGGCCGACTATCTCACCAAAATTAGCAGCGCATCAAAATCACTTTTGGGAATAATTAACGATATTCTGGATTTCTCAAAAATAGAGGCTGGGAAGCTTGATTTGGAAACGATCGATTTTGACCTATCGGGCCTGATCGATGAGCTGTCGTCTTCGTTGTCGTTCGCTGCCCATGAAAAAAATGTTGAGTTATTGTTTGATATCTCACCGGTAGTTCCGACCCGCTTGGTTGGAGATCCATTGCGGCTCCGGCAGATCTTGTTGAATTTGGCGGGGAATGCGGTAAAATTTACTGAAATCGGAGAGGTGATCATTTCGGTTCAGGTAATTGAGGCGAACGACACGGCGGCGACGTTATCCTTTTGTATCCGCGACTCGGGTATTGGAATGACAGAGGAGCAAATGGCCCGGCTATTTCAATCATTTTCTCAGGCGGATATGTCAACCACCCGCCGTTTTGGTGGCACTGGTCTGGGATTGGCGATTAGTAATCGGTTAGCGGCGTTAATGGGGGGCTCTCTGTCGGTGACCAGCCAACCGGGCAAGGGCAGCCGTTTTACGTTCCAAGGTCGGTTTGGGCGGCAGCCTGCGCGGGATGACCCCCAGGTTTTGGTGTCGGAGGCGCTGGCTCATCGGCGAATATTGGTTATCGATGACAATGACGCCGCAAGAAAGCATATCGCAGATATTTTGGCTCCATATGTAAAGAGCATTGATCTGGCGGCTGGTGGTGAGGATTCTCGTGTATTGCTTGAGGCTGCATTCGCTCGCGGGTGTCCTTTCGACCTAGTAATAGTCGATTGGGTAAAACCCGGGATGGAGGGGGGCGGTACGATTCAGCAAATCAGCCGCGACCCGAAATCGGCGGATACTGCAATTCTTATTATGGCCAGCGCTTTTCACCAAGACGAGGCGATGGCCGAGGCTGCGTCTTTTGGTGTCAAATGATTTTTAACCAAGCCGGTTACGAGAGAAAAAATATTGCATACGATTGCGGCCGTATTCGTGCAACCGACAACTGGGCCGGCGCCCGGGATTAAGCCGTTGGTGAAGGATGGAAACCACAAGATCCCGGACGATCATTTTCTGGGCGCCCATGTTTTGGTGGCCGATGATAACTCGATCAATCAACTCGTCGCGCTTGAGTTGCTGAATGAGTTCGGTGTGACCGTCGATTGCGTAGGAAATGGGCGGCTTGCACTTGAAGCGGTTGTGGCTTGCCCTGAGGCCTATGATGTGGTTTTTATGGATGTTCAAATGCCTGAAATGGACGGCTTGGAAGCAACGCGGAGGATTTTGCAAACCCTCGGCAGCTTTCATCCACCGATTGTAGCAATGACCGCGCACGCCATGGAACGCGAGCGGAAGCGATGCTTTGATGCTGGTATGGTTGATCACATTTCGAAGCCGATTGATCCCGAGCGTTTGCGGGGGATGCTCAGTCGTTGGGTCGAGGTTCGTGAACGCAGGACGCCCGCAATGCCGCCCGCGGCCTCTCCTCAGCCCGATGCGCTCCTTGTGCCCGATGTGCTCCTTGTGCCCGATGCGCTCCTTGTGGTTGAGGAGATTGGCGATGGCTTGCCGTGTTCGCTGGCGCCGTTTGATATTCCTCAGCTTCTGGCGATGCTGGGCGGCAAGCGTGATTTGGCAAAGCGGCTGCTGATCAGCTTTCATGATGGGTATGTCACGGCCGAAGCGGACCTTGCCTTGTATGTCGCCGAGGAAAATTGGGATGAGGCGCGCCGGCTGGCCCATTCGTTGAAAGGGGTCGCCGGGACGCTTGCGGCGCCATCGCTCAGTATGCCAGCGGCTGAATTGGAAGAGGCCATTGAGGCTGGCAAATTTGATCAGGCAGCAGCGGTGGTAACGGTGGTTCGGGCGGCGCTGAGGGAAGCGGTGGCTGCGGTTGCCACGTTGCCTGTGACACCCGAACCGGGAGCTGAGGCGGACGGAGATCCACTCGACGGGGTGCGTGACATCCTCTATAGTCTCCGCGATTTGTCTGGGCGGCTGCGTGTTTTTGATTTTGAAGCGGCCATTACAGCGCTGGATGAACTTTCGGATCGTTGATACGGTAAAATTTGGTGTTTGTTGAGGCAACCGATGAACAATGGCCCTGCTCTTCGTTCTGATGCTCGGCGGCGCGTCTTGATCGCCGACGACAGCGACACTATGACGGCCTATATCAAATCATCGATGGAAATGTTTGGGCTTTATGACGCGGAAATCGTTACAAATGGCACGGATGCGCTAAATTTAATTATATCAAAGCCATTTCGACTGATAATTTTGGATCATGATATGCCCGGGATGAAGGGTCTTGATATTATCCGAATGCTCTCAAACCTTCGGGCGCGACTTTCTACGCCGATTATGCTCGTCACGGGTAGTGTTAATAATGGCATGATTGAACAGATCCGTCAAGAACGATTGGCCGTGGCCGCGGTTATTGCCAAGCCGTTCAGCTTGGATACATTTCAGCAACGAGTAGGGGCGGTGCTTAAGGTAAAATGATTGCGCTTGGACGGGGTGGTCCTGTTCTTTGTTTTGGGAGGTGATGAATGGTTCGGTATATATGGATAGTATTGGCAATTGCGGGAAGTGTTCTGGCCTGTAGCGCACCAGTTCAGGCTCGGTGTCCATTTGAAGAGGTGGTTGGCTGTGATGCGGCGGGGTTTTTATTGGACGATAGTAGCAAACGTCGCTTGAGCCAAGAAGAACAAGACCTGATTAGCGAGACTGATGGCGGCGATGACTCTCCGGGCGCTGGTGAGCGTCGCTTGAACCGGCTGCGCTTGATGCGCAATGAAATTTATGCCCGTCACGGCTATATATTTCAAGATCGTAAGCTTCAGGCGTATTTTGACTTGAAAACGTGGTATCGACGGGTAAGTCGGGATGTGAAACTGTCGGATATTGAGCAGTATAATGTTGATGCACTGAAACGGATCGAGGCCTTGAAGTGAAACTTGGGCGGCTGGCTTGGGGGGCCGGGGCCCTATCGCCGCTGACGCGTGAGGGGCCCTCCGAGATTGACCCAGGCGGGCAAGGGCAGCTATATAGTTGAACCTATGGCTGACGATTTTATCCCCCCCCAAACGGAGAGCGCTGGCGCCACGCCGGTGATGATCCAGTATCTCGAGATTAAACGAGCGCACCCCGATAGCCTGCTGTTCTATCGTATGGGTGACTTTTATGAGATGTTCTTTGAGGATGCGGTAAGAGCCGCCCAAGCCCTCGATATTACCTTGACTAAAAGGGGTAAGCATGAGGGCAGTGACATCCCGATGTGCGGGGTGCCGGTGCATAGTCACGAGTCATACTTGCTGCGGCTGATCCGGCAGGGCATTCAGGTGGCGATTTGCGAACAGTTGGAAGATCCTGCTGAAGCAAAAAAGCGCGGTTATAAGGCGGTGGTGAAGCGTGATGTCGTTCGTATCGTGACGCCGGGCACAATCACCGAAGATAGCTTGCTCGATTCGCGCACGGCCAACCTGTTGGCGGCGGTGGCCGAGGTTGGTGGCGGTATGGGGCTGGCGTGGCTTGATCTTTCGACCGGCGAGGTGGCCGTGCAACCGGTGGAGCGGGCCGGGCTGGCGGCGGCGCTGGCCCGTATCGATGCTCGCGAGTTGCTGGTGCCGGAGCGTCTGTCCCAACGACCCGAACTGCGGGAGTTGTGGGGCGAGTGGAAGGCTCGGCTCTCAATCCAGCCCGATACCCGTTTCGACAGCGAGAACGGCCGCAACCGGTTGTTGGAGCAATATAAGGTCGGGACTCTCGACGCCTTTGGGCTCTTTAGCCGGGCTGAAGTCGGGGCCATTGGGGCGCTGGCGCTGTATGTCAGTCTCACGCAAAAGGGCAAGGTGCCAGCGCTGGCCCCGCCGGTGCGTCTGGCTCCCGGGTCGGTTATGGAGATTGATGGGCCGACTCGGCGCAATCTGGAGTTGACGTACACCCTTGCGGGCGAGCGCCGTGGCAGCTTGCTGCATACGATCGACCGTACTGTTACCGGGCCTGGGGCGCGGTTGTTGGCGGCACGACTGGCGGCGCCTTTGGCCCGAGCGGCCGATATCGAGCCAAGGCTTGATATGGTGCAGTTTTTTCTCACAGAAGAGGCTGTGCGCGGTGACATACGGGCGCTGTTGGTCGGGATGCCGGATTTGGAGCGCGCCCTGTCCCGCCTTGCGCTTGGACGCGGCGGGCCGCGTGATCTGGCGGGTGTACGTGAGGCGCTTTGCCGTACGTCCAACATACGTACGGCTTTGGCGCGGCGGACATTGGCGGCGATGCCGGTGGGGATTACCGATCTGGTGCGCGCGATGGGGGTGCCAGGAGATGAGAGCGCCGCGGTGGCCAACCGCCTGACTTCGGCTCTGGCTCAAGAGCTTCCGATCCTGACCCGGGATGGTGGTTTTATCGCCCAGGGCTATTCGGAGGCGTTGGACGAGTTGTTGGTGATGCGCGATGAAGGCAAGCGGGTGATTGCCGGCCTACAGGCGCGCTATGCCGATCTGGCTGGGGTGGCTGGGCTAAAAATCAAACATAACAACGTGCTCGGCTATCATATCGAGGTTACTGCCACCCACGCCGACAAGCTGTTGACCGGTCGGGCGCGGGATGTGTTCATCCATCGCCAGACCATGGCCACCGCTGTACGTTTCGGGACCATTGAGTTGGGCGAGCTAGAGCGCAGGCTTTCCGAGGCCGCCGACCTGGCGTTGGCGCTGGAGCTAAGCTTGTTTGCCGAGTTGGTGGCAGACGTGTTGGCGGTCGGCGACAGTCTGGCGACACTCGGCCGGGCCTTGGCGTCGCTCGATGTGGTAACGGCACTGGCACTTTTGGCGGTGGAGAAGAATTGGTGCCGACCTCGGACAGACGATAGCTTGGTTTTTGACATACAGGGCGGGCGCCATCCGGTGGTGGAGGAGGCGTTGGAGCGTATGGGCGGCTCTGCTTTTGTTGCCAACGACTGCGATCTGGCTCCGGAGCGCCGACTGTGGTTGCTCACCGGTCCCAACATGGCGGGTAAGAGTACGTTCTTGCGCCAAAACGCATTGATCGCGATCTTGGGGCAAATGGGGGCGTACGTGCCAGCGGCGCGGGCTCATTTTGGTACGGTGGACCGGCTGTTTAGCCGGGTCGGGGCCGCCGATGATCTGGCGCGGGGCCGGTCGACTTTTATGGTCGAAATGGTCGAGACTGCGGCTATCCTCAATCAAGCTGGGCCGCGCGCTTTGGTTATCCTTGATGAGATCGGCCGGGGCACTGCGACTTTCGATGGGTTGTCGATTGCCTGGGCCTGTGTTGAGCATTTGCATCAAGCGACCCGCTGTCGGGCGCTGTTTGCGACCCATTACCATGAATTGACCCGGCTCGCGGGGAAGTTGCCCCGGTTAACGTGCTACACCATGCGGATAAAGGAGTGGCGCGGCGACGTGGTGTTTTTGCATGAAGTGGCTGCCGGCGCCGCCGACCGGAGCTATGGCATTCATGTCGCCCGCCTGGCCGGGTTGCCAAAGCCGGTGATCAAACGCGCCGAAGAGGTGTTGAAAATTCTCGAATCGGGGGATCACGGCGCCGCGATTACTCGGCTGGTCGATGATTTGCCGCTCTTTAGTCTTGCGGTGCACCGTCCGAGCCCTGTCACTCAGGCGGTGGAGCCGGAAGTATCGTTGCCGTCGCCGGTAGAGGAGGCGCTTCGGGCCGTCAACCCCGACGATCTTTCGCCGCGCGAGGCGCTGGAGATTTTGTATCGCTTGCGGGGGATGGTTTCGCTGCGGGAATAACGATATACTTAAAATGCTATCGAGTCACCGCAGGGAGGCAAAGGCCGCACCATGTCCGGCAGCGCTGTTCAGGGTAAGCACTACACCGCGGTCCTTTTGAAGTCATTTTTTGATGCCGGGTTGATCCGGCGGGTGCTGGATGTCGGGGCGGGCGGTGGAACCTACGCAAAGTTACTTGGGCCGGCGTCGGCGGGCGCGCGGTGGATCGCGGTTGAGGTGTGGGCCCCGAATATTGTCAACTACGATCTCGCCAGCCAATACCACGAGGTGATTAACGGAGATATCCGGGACTTGGAAATCGCGCCGTTAGCGCCGGATTTGGTGCTGTTTGGCGATGTTTTGGAGCATATGACCCAAGAAGAAGCGTTAGCAGTGGTGAGGAAGGCCCTGGCCGTGGTCCCCTATGTCATGATTTCTATTCCAATTGTTGATTACCCGCAAGATGAGGTCGAGGGAAACCCTTTTCAGCGTCACGTTAAGGAGGATTGGTCCCACAGCGAAGTCTGCGCCAGCTTTCCCGATACTGTGGTAACTTGCTTTGTGCATAATTCGATCGGGGTTTATTTTCTCACTCGGCGCGGCCAAGCTCGGCGCACGCTGGTGGAAATTCACCGCAGGGTTGCCCCCACGGTGAAAGAGCGGTTTGTGTCCGATCTTATTGTTTTTGCCGACACCGGGTTTTAGAGCGGCGCGTTTTATCCGCGATTGCGCATCAATCTTGCCTTATCGCGCTGCCAGTCGCGGTCTTTTTGGGTTTCTCTTTTGTCGGTCATGCGCTTGCCGCGAGCAAGGCCAAGGCGAACCTTGGCAATTCCCCGTTCGTTGAAGTAAATCGCCATGGGCACGATGGTAACGCCATCGCGGCGAATCGCGCTCAGTAGTTTGGCAAGTTCACGCCGCTTGACCAAAAGCTTGCGCGGCCGTTTGGTCTCGTGCTGGAGCCAGCGGCCCGCCTGGAGATATTCGGGGATGAAGGCATTGACTAAAAACAACTCCCCCGATTGCTCGCCAGCGTAGGATTCGTTGATGCTGGCCCGGCCCGAGCGCAGCGATTTTACCTCGGTGCCGGCAAGGACAATGCCGGCCTCGAGGGTTTCGTCGATGAAATAGTCGAAACGGGCGCGCCGGTTCTGGGCAACCGTGCGCGCATTCTCGTCGCTATCGCTTTTTTTGTGAGCCATGATCGTTCGATTCAGCCCAGCAGGCCGAGTTGGGTCATGGCGGCCTTGACCTTTATTTTGGTGTCGTCGGTCACGGTAACCAGTGGCAACCGCACCGAGTTTTCGCAGCGGCCGAGCAGGCTGACCGCATATTTGGCCGGGGCGGGGTTGGTTTCAAGGAACATGGCGTTGTGGAGTGGCCCCAACAGGTCGCGGACTCGGAACACAGTTTGGTAATCCCCGGCGCGCCAAGCGTTATGGAGTTCGGCGCAAAGGGCGGGCGCGACGTTGGCGGTCACCGAGATGCAACCGACTCCACCCTGAGCCAGGAAAGCGACGATGGTTGCGTCTTCGCCCGATAGCTGGCAGAAATCGGCACCGATCTCGCGCCGAACGTCGAGCGGGCGCTGCAAATTGGCGGTGGCATCCTTCACGCCGACGATGTTAGGCAGCCTCGCCAGTCGGCCCATGGTCGCCACCGACATGTCGACGACACTCCGGCCCGGAATGTTGTAGATGATGATCGGTAATTCTGCTTCATCGTGGATCGCTTTAAAATGCTGATAAAGACCTTCTTGGGTAGGCTTGTTGTAGTAGGGCGTGACCACCAGCGCGGCGTCGGCTCCCGCCATTTTGGCGTGGCGCGTCAGTTCGATGGCTTCGCTGGTCGAGTTGGAACCAGTGCCCGCAATTACCGGAATCCGGCCACCTGCGGCCTCAATGGCGAGTTCCACCACCCGCTTGTGTTCGGCGTGGCTGAGAGTCGGCGATTCTCCGGTTGTCCCGCAGGGGACGATGCCGTGGGTGCCCTGGCTCACGTGCCAAGCGACCAGAGCTTGAAAGGCGGCCTCGTCCACCGCGTTGTTTTTAAACGGCGTCACCAGTGCGACGAGCGATCCCGTAAACATGCCGAACTCCCTTGCAACATCTCGTTGGAGCGGGGGAGCTTACTCTCGCCCGCCGCTCGCGGCAAGGGGCGCCGGGCGGATGGTGCGCGCCCCACGAAGCCTTGGCGGCTTTCGGCGCTGCTGCTTGGGCTTTTTTGCGCCCTGATGGTTTTGGCGACGGTGCCAGCTCGGGCGGGCGGGCTTTCCGACAGCGATCTTGATCTTTACCGCGCCGCGTTCCGGTCCGTCCAACAGGAAAAGTGGAGCGAGGCGGTATCGCGCACCGTGGCGGCGCGCGAGCGTTTGCCGGGCAAAGTGATCCGCTGGATGGATTTGGCCCGGGCCAGGAGTGGCAATAGTTTCGTCGATATCGCAACCTTCATTCGTGCCAATCCGACTTGGCCCAATCAAACCGGCCTGTTGCGCCAAGCCGAGGAGACGATGCCGGCCGATCTTTCGGCGTCTGAAGTGGCAGGGTGGTTTGAGGCGCACGCCCCGGTGAGTGCGGTGGGAATCGGACGGCAGGCCGAGGCTTTGTTGGCTCGGGGCGAGGCGGGCAAAGCGGGCTCGGTGGTGCGGCGATTCTGGACCGAGGCCAATTTCCTCAATACCGAGGACGAACTCGCGTTTCGCCACCGGTTTGCCTCGTTGCTGTCGGGGCGGGATCATTTCAGCCGGTTGGAGCGGCTGCTCTGGGAGCACCGGACCCAGGCGGCGCAACGGATGCTGCCCCTGGTCGATGACGGCAGGCGGGCGGTGGCCGAGGCGCGCCTCGCTCTTGCCGATGATGAACCGGGCCTTGAAGCCGCTTTGCAGCGGGTGCCCGAGGATTATCAAAACGACGCCGGGTTGGCTTATGAGCGGCTCCGCTGGCGTCGGCACAAAGACAACGACGCCGGTGCGCTCGACGTTCTCAATCACCCCCCCGTCGATCTTGGTCGGCCGGCGCTGTGGTGGGCCGAGCGCAATGCCATGGCGCGCCGTCTGATTGAAAAGCAAAATTTCCCCGCGGCTTATCAGCTTGTTGTTGCTCATGGTTTGACCGAGGGCCAACCGCTGGCCGAGGCGGAGTTTTTGGCCGGGTGGCTGGCGTTGCGCCAATTGCGTCGGCCAGCCGAGGCGCTGGCTCACTTTCAGCGGATGCTGTCCGCCGTGACGTCGCCCATGAGCCGAGCCCGGGGCGCTTATTGGTGTGGCCGTGCGGCCGAGGCTGCGGGCGATCACGATGAGGCCCAGGAGTGGTATGGCAAGGCGGCGGCGTTTCCCACCATGTTTTATGGCCAGCTCGCGGCGGCGGCGCTGGGCTCGGAGCGCGCGGTGGCTCTGCCGGCCGAGCCACCCGTGTCGCAAGACGATGTGATGCGCTTTGAACGGCGGGAACTGGTGCGGGTGGTGCGCCTCCTTCATGAAATCGATCCCCGCGATAACGCCGACCGGATCGGGCTGTTTTTGCGCCGGATGATCAGGGATGCCACCACCGCCACCGATTGGGTATTGTTGGGGCGGATGGCCACCGAAGTCCACCAGCCCGAGCTGGCGATTTTCGCCGCCAAGCAAGCGTTTCAAAATGGAGTGGTGTTGATTGGTTCGGGCTATCCCATGCTGTCGATGCCCCATACCGGCGGGGTTGAAACCGGGCTGGCGCTATCGTTAATTCGCCAGGAGAGCACGTTTAACACCAATATCATCAGTTCGGCCGGGGCTCGGGGCTTGATGCAGCTCATGCCGGCAACGGCGCGGCTGGTGGCTCATAAGCTCAAGATCCAGGCGAGCGATGATCGGTTGATCGCCGACCCGGACTTCAATATTTTGTTGGGAACCACCTATATTCGCGAGTTGATCGATGGTTACGGCGGCTCCTATGTGTTGGCGATTGCGGCTTATAATGCCGGCTCGGGCCGGGTTTCCAGTTGGCTCAGCAAATTTGGCGATCCGCGCGGCTATGGTGTGGACCCGCTCGACTGGATGGAGCTGATTCCGATCGCCGAAACCCGCAACTATGTTCAGCGGGTGTTGGAGGCGCTTCAGGTCTACCGTGCTCGTCTTGGTCAGACCGGCC
>CAIZDL010000225.1 GCA_903931735.1 uncultured Rhodospirillales bacterium | reverse complement strand
CGTTGCTCAACATCCATCAACTTCGGGGCAGATGCATTCATCCCAGATCGCCATTTCCAACGCATTGCTGGCCAGACCAGCAACTTTCTATAAAATACTATACCTAGTGGGTGTCTGCGTCAACCGGATAGGCAGGGATCCTTCCTGAATGCCGGTGGTGGCGAGACCTGTCTCATCCGCCCCGGCAGCTCAGGCCGCCCGCAATCGCCATGCGGGGAAAATCAGCGTGACTGCGGTGCCATGATCGGGTTCGCTCACAATGACAAACTCGCCGCCGTGAAGTTCGATCAGCGATTTGACCAGCGGTAACCCAAGCCCGGTGCCGGACTGGGTACGGGTGAGGTGGTTGTCTACTTGTTCGAAGGGCGTCAGAACCTTCGCCATGTCTTCCTTGGCAATGCCGATTCCGGTGTCGACAACGCTAAGCGCAAGTCCGTGCTCGACCGGCCCCAGAGCAACGGTGATGGACCCGCCCTTTGGGGTGAACTTGATGGCGTTGGAGAGCAGATTAACGGCCATTTGGATAATCAATCGGCCATCGGCCCACAAGGTCGGGGTGTCAGTGGTAAGGTTTGCGGTAAGGGTAAGGCCATGGTCGTGGGCGCGGGTCTGGACCAGTCGTAGCGCAGAACAAAGTGCGTGATCGACATTGACCACTTCTTCGTGGAGTTCCATTTTTCCGGCCTCGATTTTGGATAGGTCGAGGATATCGTCAATTACAGAAAGCAGTAACCGGCCGCTATCATGAATATCTTTGGCGTAGCCGACATAGCGCGGCGAGCCCAACGGCCCGAACATCTCCATGCCCAGAATTTCGGCGAAACCTAAAATTGCATTTAGGGGCGAGCGCAATTCGTGGCTCATGGTGGCCAAAAACTCGGACTTGGCCCGGTTGGCGAGATCGGCGGAGGTTTTGGCCGTCTGCGCCTCGTCTTCCGAACGGGCCAGTCGCTCTTCGGCGAGTTTGCGCGCGGTGATATCCTCGATCATGGGCAGGAAGGTGCCGGGCTGTCCCTCGGCATCGCGGATCATGCGCACGGAGAAATGCAGCCATATCGGTGCGCCGTCTTTGCGCAGGCAGCGTTTGTCGACCTGATAGTAACTGATCTCGCCTGCGATCAGGTGTTGGGCCGGGGCTGCGTCCAGCTCTTGGTCTTCGGGCAATGCGATGTCGCGAATACTGCGGGCCAGCAGTTCGGGGGCGGGGTAGCCGGTGATCCGGCACAGCTCGGCGTTAACCCGGAGGAAACGGCCGTCGAGCGACACCACGGCGGCGCCGATTGGTGATTCGTCGAAGGTGCGGCGGAAGTGGCGTTCGCTCTCGCGCAGTTCCTCCTCGGCCTTCTTTCGGGTGGTGATATCGAGCAGGCTGACCACCACGCCGTCGATCGCACCCGATTCGGTGCGGATCGGCTGGGCGTTGCACAGCAACCACACCGTGCCCCCGGGCGCGCCGCGCGGCCTGCGCAGGCCGATCACCACATCGAGCACCGGCGTGCCGGTGGTGCGGGCGATCTCGGCCGGTTGAAACTCGCGTCGGATCGGCACGCTGTCGCCGCCGATGGCGATGCGGTCGAAGATCTCGCACGCCTCATCGGTAATGACTTCCTGGCCGCCGAGAAACGGGCCGAGGATGCGCTGGGCCGCCGAGTTTGCGGCAACGATCGTGCCACCCGCGTCGTACAGCAGCACCCCTTCCGACAACGCCTCCAGCACCACCCGATTGCGTTGGTCGCGTTCCCGTAACGCGGCCTCGATGCGTTTGCGCCGGGTGATGTCGCGGGCGATGGTGGAAAGGCCGGTAACCGCCCCATGGTCGTCGAGAATCGGTGAGACCGTAACCGAGAGGTGGATGCGTTCGCCCGAGCTATGACGGCCTACGGTTTCAAGGTGGGCGATCCGTTCGCCCCGCCGGGCCGCCAGCAACCGCTCGGTGATATCGTTGGTCCGCTCGGGCGCAAACAGGGTTTGCAGGGGGTGGCCGATAATATCTTCGGGTCGGTAGCCGAACATTTGCTCGGCGGCGGCGTTCCAGCTCTCAATGCCGCCGTCGATGGCTTTGCCGATGATCGCGTCGCTGGAGGAACTGACGATCGCGGCCAGCTTTCGCGCCGTGGCGGCGGCCCGGCGCTGCATGGTGACATCGCGGAAAAACCACACCCGCCCGGAAAACCGGCCCTGGTGGTCGACCAGTCCGCGGGAGAAGCGCTCGACGACGCGGCCATCGCGGAACAGCATCTCCTCGCCGTCGTCTTCGAGTTCAAGATTGCGGAACAGGTGATCAACCCGGCGCAAAAAAGCCTGGGGGTCGGCGAGTTGTTCGCAGGCGTGCTGCATCGCGCGGTCTCGCCCGCCTTCAATCAGCGCGTCTGGGGGAAGATGCCAGATTTCGCCAAAGCGTTGATTCCACGAGCGCACATGACCATCGGCACCCACCACCAGAATACCGTCGGGGGACATCTGAAGCTGGGCGTCGAGCAGGAGGTTGCGGTAATGCAACTCGGCGGCGGCCCGCGCCCGCTCCTCCACTTCCTGGCCCAGCAGGCGGTTAACCCGGGTCAGATCTTCGGTGGTGCGGCCAAGCTGGCCGGCTTGAAAGGCGATGCGCCGCGTTTGCCGAAGGTGATATTGCGCCCCGATCATCACCAGCGCCAATGTTGCGGCCAGCCCGGCCGCCCACAACCGCGCCTCGTCGAAAAATGGCCGGAGCACATCATCGCTGGCAAGACCGACCGCCATGATCAACGGCCAGCGCCCAACCGCGCGATGAGCGAGGAGCCGGTCGACCCCATCGGGGGTGGTCAGGCGCACCCCTTTCCCGGCGTTTTCATGGAGGCGGGAGACGAACCAGGAGTACCCGGCCAGTGGCGTTTCCAAAAGCTTGCCGTTGAACGGCAGCGGCATCAGCAGCGCGCCGTCGGTGCGGGTGATGGCCGCCCATAGCAACCCATCGGCGTTGAGGGTGCGGAACAGTGACTCGAATCCGGTGGCGTCGACGGTGGCGACGATCACCGCTTTCAGTGCGCCATCGGCGCCGCGCGCTGCCCGCGAGATCGGGATGAGCCATTTGCCGGCGGTGACGCCTCGCACCGGCGCGCCGATGTAAAGCTCGCTTTCGCCCGGTTGAAGATGCGCGCGAAAGAAGGCGGCCTGATCGAAGGGCGGCGCGATGCCTCGCTTGTCCGCCCCCACCGAGTCGGCGACCACCGCGCCATCGGGGCCGATCACCGTGATGCTGCGGACCAGCGCCATTTCGCCGCCGCGCTTGGCAAGATAGGCGGAAAGACTGCGCACCGAAGGCGGGCCACCGGCCAAGCGGTCGCTCAAGCCCTGAAGCACGCTGTCGATGCCGGCCACGGCAAGATCAATTTGTCCCGCGAGAATCGCCACGGTGGCGTTGGCCCGGCTTTCCCCCTCGCGCAGGCTGCTGCGATAGGACGACCACAGCGCCACGCCACTGATGGTGATCAGGAGTATGCCCACCGTAATCAGGGCCAAAAAATTGGCGCGCGCCAACGCCCTGACCGAGGCATCCGTCCCGGCGGTTACGGCCTTCTCCGAAATTGGGGCCTTGAGAGCGCCAATGTTCGAGGGCTTGGAGGGGGCCGCCTCAGCGGGATGGTGGCTCGCAATGTCTCCCATGGTGATGCAGTCTAGCCGCCGATTGCCGGTTAGGGAAAGCATCCCCGGTCCCAAATGGGTCCGCCGTGCCGCCACCGTTGCCTATCGGCATCATTGTGACCGCCTTCCGGCATCGTAGCAGATGCCTATCGGCATCATGTCGCTTGCGCCTCCGGGGCGGTTCGACCAAGATCGGGGCGCTGTCGAAACATTATTTTGCGCGTCATGCCCTCCTCATCCGTCCTAACTCTGCGCCGACCCGACGATTGGCATCTTCATCTGCGCGATGACGCTATGTTGCGTCGGGTGCTGCCCGCCAGCGCCGCGCGCTTTGGTCGCGCCATCATCATGCCCAACCTGCGCCCGCCCCTCACCAGCGTGGCGGACGCGCGGGCCTACCGGGCGCGTATTGTGGCGGCGCTGCCTGTCGGTTCTCGCTTTCAACCGCTGATGACCTGTTACGCCACCGATGCCA
Source organism: uncultured Rhodospirillales bacterium (assembly GCA_903931735.1). Classification (GTDB taxonomy): domain Bacteria; phylum Pseudomonadota; class Alphaproteobacteria; order Azospirillales; family Azospirillaceae; genus BOG-933. Next base: position 6,323 of record CAIZDL010000225.1, on the reverse strand, counting down.
CCTGCCCAAACGAAGTGGAACGCGGCTGGACCGAGGGCGTGTTCGCGGCGGTCAAGCTTTACCCCGCCAACGCCACCACCAACAGCGACCACGGCGTTACCGACATTGTGCGGCTGAACCCGTTAATGGAGCGGTTGCAAGCGCTGGGGATGCCGCTTTTGGTTCATGGCGAAGTGACCTCGGCCACCGTCGATATTTTTGACCGCGAGGCGGTGTTTATCGAGCGGGTGCTGGCGCCGTTGCTGGCCGGCTTTCCCCGGCTGAAGGTTGTTTTCGAGCATGTCACAACCCAAGAGGCGGTGGCGTTTGTCCGTGGTCATGCCGCCGAGGGCCGGCTGGGCGCCACCATCACCGCCCATCACCTTTTGATCAACCGCAACGCCCTGTTTGCCGGCGGCCTTCGCCCCCATGCCTATTGCCTGCCGGTGGCCAAGCGGGAGCGGCACCGGCTGGCGTTGGTCGATGCCGCCACTTCGGGGGAGGCGCCGTTCTTTTTGGGCACCGATTCCGCTCCGCACCCGGTGGCCGCCAAGGAGTCCGCCTGCGGTTGCGCTGGTATCTTCACGGCCCCCGCCGGGATTGAGCTGTACGCCGAAGTCTTTGAACGCGCGGGCGCCCTTGATAAGCTGGAAGCTTTCGCCAGCTTTAACGGCCCGGCCTTTTATGGTTTGACGCCGAACGATGACACCATCACCCTCCATCGTCGTCCCTGGATCATGCCCGAGCTTGTCGAGGGTGTGGTGCCGTTTCGGGCCGGCGAGGACATCACCTGGACCCTGACCGACACCACCGCCGGAACCTTGCAATGACCACCGACATCGCGGCATTGACCGCCAAACTCCTGATCGAAATCAAAGCCGTTCATTTTAATGCGGCCGAGCCCTACACCTTTACCTCGGGCTGGAAGAGCCCGGTTTATGTCGATTGCCGGCGGATCGTGGCCTTTCCGCGTGCGCGCCGGACGGTGATCGATTTTTCGGTCGACGTCATTCAGCGCAATGTCGGCTTCGAGGCGGTGGATATCGTGGCCGGAGGCGAGACCGCTGGCATTCCATTCGCGGCCTGGATCGCGGATCGGCTGGCGTTGCCGATGCAATATATTCGTAAGAAACCCAAGGGTTTCGGCCGTGACGCCCAAATCGAAGGTGTGGTTACCGAAGGTGCCCGAACCCTCCTGGTGGAAGATCTTGCTACTGACGCCAAGAGCAAGGTCAATTTCGTCAATGCCATTCGGGGGGCGGGGCAGACCGTGACCGATGCTTTCGTGGTTTTCCACTATGGCATCTTTCCCCAATCCAAAATGACCATGGATGGTATCGGGGTGAAACTTCACGCGCTCGCCACGTGGTGGGACGTGCTGGCGGCGGCAAAGAAGCACCAATATTTCGACCAGGATACCTTGCGCGAGGTTGAATCTTTCCTCAACGATCCGGTGCCGTGGTCGGCTGTCCGGGGCGGCGCCACCGGTTAAATCAAGCGGCCGGGCCGCCGGCTAAAGTGGTTGCGACATTTTGCCGGCGGCGGACTTTGGGGCTGTGTGTCATTGACAGCCGATGGCAAAATTTGCGAAAAATGCCATGTCAACTGACAAGGCGGTGCGGCGATGAATTTTGCTGATCGGCTGTTCTCGATGCCCGTGGTGGCCAAGGCCGCGGGCACTTCGGTGGAAAACATCCGCAATTATGTTCATCGCGGCGTTTTGCTTTATCCTGGCAGCGAGCCGCGCGCCGGCTATCCACGCGAGTTTCCGCTCTACGGTGTTTATGAAATCGCGTTGCTCAATTATTTTCAGCGCACCGGCCTGACATTGGAGGCGGCCAAAGCGGTGTGGCGTGCCATGATTTGGCTGCAACAGGAGCACGAGGCCAAGGTCGGTATTGAGGCGACCGCCGCGCCGCCCAGGGCCTTGCCCGAGGTGCTCAATGGCGATCTCACGAACGGCAAGCTGCTGTTGGCGACGCTTCAAGCTGAAAAGACCGGGCGGATTGGCGTCTTCAAGGTGGTTGTGCGCGAGGTGCAGTGGGGCGATTTGGTCGGGCTTAGGCGCGGTTTTCAGACCCTTTTGCCTGGAATTGAGGGGGAGCCCCCCCTTCAAACCTTCATTTTCGACCTGAACCGCTTCATCGTCACGGTCAACCGTGATCTTGTGGGCTGAGGGCTAGAGCGCGGGCCGCCCGCTTATCCTCTCCGCCCGCGCCACGTAAAATACCCCTCGATCGCGTGGGCCAGAATGCCGGCCAGCCGTTGGCGGTGGTGGGGCTGGGTCAGCAAGCTCGCGTCAGTGGCGTTGGACAGGTAGCCCATTTCGATGAGCACCGAGGGCACGTCGGGGGCGGTCAGCACCGCAAACGCCGCCGAGCGGTCGGGTTTCGGCAATAACGGCACAAAGTGGCCGGCATCGCGCAGAACCATGGTGGCGAAGCGGTGGGCATGGTTTCGGGTATCGCGTTGGGCGAGATCAATCAAGATCGTCGCGACTTGATCATTTTCATGACTGAGATCAATGCCGCCAATGGCGTCGGCCCGATTTTCTTTGGCCGCCAGCGTCTCGGCCTCGTGGTCTGAGCCCTTATCAGACTGGGTGTAGATCGACAGGCCGCGAATCTCGCTTTTGGCGATGCTGTCGGCGTGGAGGGAGATGAAAAGTTCGGCACCAGCCTGCCGCGCCCGGGCGACCCGCTCGCGCAGTGGCACGAACTCATCGTCTTCGCGGGTCAGCATCACCCGGAAGTGGCCGCCGGCCTCCAACTGTCGCTGCACCTCAAAGGCGGTGGCGAGGGTGATATCCTTTTCATGAATGCCGTTAATCCCGGTAGCGCCGGGGTCCACGCCCCCGTGTCCCGGGTCCAGCGCCACCATCGGCTTGACGGCCGACGGCGTGCGGCGCGGCTTGATCGACGGCGGCGGTAAGGAGACCGGTGAAAGTTGTGGTGGCGCACTCTGTGGCGGCGCGATCTGGGCCGGGGCAGGTTGGGCCGGGGTAAATTGAGGCGGGGCAGGTTGAGGTGGGGCAAATTGGGGCGGCGGCGGCGGGCGCAGTGCGGCGGCAACCACCAGTGGAATGGGCGGCGATACCGCTGCCGCACTGGGTTGCAGGCTGGCCGGCACCATTGCCGTGCGTTCCTCCTGGGCCGGTGGCGGCAACGACGAAAGTTGCGACCCTGCAATCGGCGGTGTCATTGCCACGGGCGCTGTCCCTGGGTACGGCGTGGGGCGCGCGGATGCGGCGGCGCGTTCGCGAGCCTTGTCTGCCTCGATCAATGCTGCGGTCGGTGGCTCCAGGTCGAACACCAGCCGGGGTTTGTAGCCCTCTGAAGCCGGCATGACGAAGGCCGAGCCCAGCCGAACCTGTTCTGCGACCTCCAGCACCACCCGCAATGATCCGTTGGGCGATCGCTCGGCGTGATAGCTGCGAATCGCGCCCCGGCCGGGTTTGACCACTTCGCCACCCGGCCAACTCACATCGGGGAGTTCGACGATCACCCGCCGCGGCCCATCCAGCACCGAGATATGGAAGGTCACGCGCTCGCTGACTTCGAGCACAAATCGCGTTTTATCGGGATGAATGCCGATCCGGGCGCCGACCACCCCCGCTCGAGCGGCGCCAATCGTGACATCCGATGGTGTGCCGGTGGCGGCCGCCGTCGGCGCCGGCATCCCCCAAGGGCTTGCAGGCAGACCAGTAAGCCCGGCGACCAGACCGCCCACGGCTAGCATCAACACCAAGCTGCGCTGCATTCCCGTCCGCGCGTCCAGTCGCTCAACAATTCCAGTAGCCCGACACCGAAAGCCGGCCCGACGATTTCAGACTTAGCGCCGATAAATCGAGGGGATCAAGGGCCTCGCCACCCCAGCGTCGCACAAGGCGCCATCCTGTGTCAAGAATGCCACTGGGGGCTCTGTCTCCCAATAAGTTTTTCACTCCCCCCGCCTAAAGTGCTTGATAAACTCGCAACGCTTAGTTACTCCTTCGCCCGCACGGTCCCCATCGTCTAGAGGCCTAGGACACCGCCCTTTCTCGGCGGCGACACGAGTTCGAATCTCGTTGGGGACGCCAATCTTTTCAACGACTTAAGGCCGCTTTCGAGCGGCCTTTGTCGTCTCGTACGGAAATTATACGGAAAAGCTGTCCCCGGATTGAGGTGGATTTCAGCGGACAGCGAACCTGTCTGACCACCCCGACCTACCGCCGCGCCGGAACCGTTGGGGACTGCAAAATAGCCTTCGGGAGCGACCCTTTCAGCTCCGCCGGATTTTTTTTGAGGAAAGCGGCACCATAGGCTGATGGCCTTGCCTTGCGCCCTCTAGCTTGCTGCGGTATTATAGTACCATGACAAGCCGATCCGCGCGCCCCTCTATTCCGCCAATGCCGATAGAGCCAGTCGTCGACCACCCGATGATGGCGACGGCAAACATTCTTGTGCGTGGTGCGGCATGGTCTCTCGTCGCGGCGTGGTGGCGTGGTGGGTGTCACTCCCTACCCTCTGCCGATGTGGACAGAATGACCTTGGCGGGTTGTGACTCACGTCGCTGGTCAGGCATTCGGGAGTCAGTCAATCGGGTTGTCGCTGACGTGCAAATGAGGCTCGCTGGCGTATACGCTCTTGAGCTTGAAAAGAGGGTCAACCGGAAGCGAGCGGCGAGCATAGCAGCGAGGGTAAAGAACGCCATGCCGAGGACGCGTCACGCGCCTGTGAATGCGGTGCCTGCGTCTGTCTCCACGGCCGGGGCGCCCTATCCGGGGACTCAGGGTCCGGTGTCCCCGTATGCTGTTTCCGAGACCCGAAAGGGAGGCGGAACTGTACCGCCGCCGCGCCGTGGTCAAAACAGTCAATTGGACCACTTCGACCGATTCAACCTGGAAAGAGTGCCGGGGCAACCGCCGCGCCGCGATCAGACCGTGAAGCAGGTACCTCGCCTACCCGGAGCTGTGACCGAAATGCGCAGTAAGCGCTGAGTCTATCATAATCCAGTGACTGAATATCCGGGCAGTAGATTTCATAAGCTGATTTCGGCATCAGCCAGAGCGCAGCGTTTCACCCCTTTGCCCCGAAGCCTCTCAAGAACTTGGCCGATAGCAGCCATACCCCCATGGTATAATATAAGTGTCGCGCTGGTGCGACTGTGAAACGGTCGATTTTGGCCCTCACGGTCGCGCTGGTGCGACTGAAACAGGTAATTTTGTTGCGCGGAGGGGCGGTGTGTCGCACTGGTGCGACTGTGCGTCGCGCTGGTGCGACCGTGTTTTGTTTTTCGAAGCCTGTTCCTCGGCCCCAGCAGACCAACTCATGAAGTCTTTGGTCGGCGGGTTTTCCTGGTAGCGCTCAGCCGTCACCTCCCAGCAGCGCGCCTCTTTGGATATCAGGTTGAAGGTCGAGAGCTTCCGCACTTTCAGGAATCCGCGCGCTGTCAATTCCAGAAACGCCCTGGCCGTCCGGTCTTTGCTTAGTCCGATTTCTTCGGCCTCGCGCACCGCGTAAGAGATTTCTCCGTTGTTCATTCCGTTATGTCGCGCCCAGACCTCCACCAGCAGCGCCTTGGCATTCGGCGAGAGGGTCTTCCAGGCCACGGCGCGCAGCATGTAGTGCGGCATGGCGACGAAACGCTCCGTGGTGTTCCGGCCAGTAGCGTTTGACCGGCCCCGCTGTTTCTTTGTCGGGCTCATGTGTTGGTCCCCGGCAGGAGAGGGGCACCGAAGCGCCCCTTCTCAGTCTTCAGATTCAGATAAGGCCAGCAGCGCGGGCTTCGGCTTCTGCCGCCTGCAACGCGCCGAGCAGTTTGGGCAGCAACTTCATGCCAACCGTTATGCCTTTGGTCGTCGGCCGGTCTGTGTCCTTCGTCCACACCCGGATGCTCAACAGGTCGTGACCATTGAACTCGCTCAACTCGACCTTGACCACTTCACGCCCGTTCTTCGGGATGATGGCGACGACCTTCTTCATACCGTCACCCCGTCAGTCGATTTGTCGGTGTGAGCCTCGGGGAACCGCACCTTCGACCGCAGAACGTAGCGGGCATGGGTGTCGGTGCGGCGCGGATTGCGGGCTACCCATTCGTGCCCCTGCCGCTTGCCGTCCGGCAACCGGGCCAGTGCCACATCATTGATACGTTGAAAATCCAGGGGTTTGCGGGCATTATCGTGGCATCCTAGCGCACGATTGTTGCTACCCCGGTTGCCGCCCGCCAGCGGCGCCGGGGTTCCGTTTGTGTGGTCCATTGTTATGCCCCCCGCGAACTGTTGCTGCGGGGGGGCGTCAGGCGGGAGGCGATCCAGGCGTCAAGGCTCTCGGCAGTGTAACGCGGAAAGCGCCCGAACGATTGAT
>CAIZDL010000224.1 GCA_903931735.1 uncultured Rhodospirillales bacterium | reverse complement strand
GTGTTCGACGCGGTATCCAACGATCGCCCCTACAAGCGCCGTTGGCCCTCCGATCAGGTGCTTGAATACATCCAGGGCGAGCGTGGCCGGCAGTTCGATCCTGCTTTGGTTGATATATTTATTGCCAATTTCGATGAATTTCTCACTCTGGTGTTCGACGAACAGGATGAACGGTGAGATGCTGGGGCAAAACGTCCGCCTGTGGCGTGATGTTTCGGATAATCGAGATATCTTGAATAAAAATTTACAAAAGTTTAGGTTTGCACCGAGAATCGGGAGCGGGGGCTGGTTGTGCGGCATTGGGCGGTCTTGGGGCTGTTGATTGGGACGTTGGCGCCGACAGGGCTGGTTGCCGCCGGAAGTGGTATCTCTGACCCAGGGTTGCCGGTGGTGCGCGTTGGCGGCGAGGTGTCCCGTCAACCCTTTGTCACCAGCGCTGGGGGCGAGCCGACCGGCTTTGAGGTGGAGGTTGTGCGCGCACTCGGTGAAATCATGGGTTTTCGGCCCGAGTTTCACTTTGGCCCCTGGGGCGCGCTGTGGCAGGATTTTAGCGAAGGTCGGCTCGATATCCTGACCGGCGCCTTTTATGGCGACGAGCGCGCTCAATCGATGGTGCTTACGGCGCCGGTGGCGCAGCAGCGGCCGGGTCTGATCAGTCGTTCGGAGGCGCCCGCTCGCCAGCTTCAGGATTTGGACGGCCACGAGGTGCTGGTGGTCGCCGGTGATCCGGTGCTCGGGGTGTTGCGCGTGCTCGCGCCCAAGGCCCGGCCGGTGGTGGTGGCCGATGTTCCGCAAGCGCTGCGCGAGCTGGCGGCGGGCCGGCAGGATGGGGCGTTGGTGGGCGATGGCGCCGGGGCCGCCTCGATCGCGCGCGCTCTTGGGCTCACTCATCTGGACGTGCGGGCGCAGGAGGTGGGCGCGCGCATCGAGGCGTTGGCGGTGGCGCCGCAACAGGCCGCGCTCGCGGCCCGGCTGGATACTGGCCTTGCCATTTTGCGCACCTCCGGCCGGCTTCGGGAGCTGCGGGAGCGTTGGCTCGGTCCGGAGATATCGGCCGCCGGCTTCCCTTGGGTAAATCTTGGCATTTTGAGCGCGATCACCTCGGGTTTGGCGATGGTGCTGGCCGGGTTGAGCTGGAAGCTTCGGCAGCGCCGGGGGCGGGGCGGGGCGGTCGCGACGGGCGGTGTGCCGGCTTTTGCTGCGGAGCAACCGTCGCTTTCGGGGCTGGAGTTGCTCGATGGTCTGCCGGTGGGGATTTATCGTTCGACCCTCGACGGCCGGTTTTTAGAGGTTAATCGGTCGCTGGCGGTTTTGCTTGGCTACCCCGACCGAGGGGCGCTGTTGGCCGTTCCCAGTCGCGATATTTACGCCGAGCCGGCGGCGCGGGCGCGGTGGGTCGAGTTGATGACCGGCGCCGATATTGTGCGCAGCTATGATTTTGAGGCACGCCGGGCCGATGGCAGCACGGTTTGGGTGAGCAATACCGCGCGTGCGATCCGGGATGCCATCGGCCACGTGGTCAGCTATCAGGGCTATTTTGAGGATATCACCGAGCGTCACCGGGTGGCGGAGGAGCTGCGGCAGCGCACGCATAGCCGGCAGCAGGCGCTTGAACTCAGCAACGCCAAGGTTTCCGCGAGCGAGCAGCTCTTCAAGGCGGTGTTTCAGGCGGCGGGCGACGCGATTATTCTTTATAGCACCACCGGCTTTTCCGACGGCAACGCGCGTGCCCTCGAGATGTTTGGGTTTTGCGACCGAAAGGATTTTCTCGGGCTGCGGCCGAGCGACATTTCGCCGCCGGTTCAGGTTGATGGCCGCAACTCGGCCGATGCCGCTGAGGCTTATATCCAGGTCGCCCGCGAAAATGGCTCGGCGCGGTTTGAATGGCTGCACCGCCGCCATAACGGGGAAATCTTCCCGACCGATGTGTTGCTGGCCTCGTTTCAGTTGAACGGTGAGCGGGTGATCCAAGCGACGGTGCGCGATATCAGCGCCCGCAAATGGACCGAAGCCGCCCTGCGCGACAGTGAGCGGCGGATGGCCGATATCATCCACCTGTTGCCCGATGCAACGCTGGTGATCGACCGGGGCGGGCGGGTGCTCTTTTGGAACCGGGCGCTGGAGGCGATGACCGGAATCAGGGCCGAGCAAATGCTGGGCAAGGGCAATTACGAATATGCCATACCGTTTTACGGCGAGCGCCGGGGGATTCTGATCGATATCGTGCGCGAGAGCGATGCCGAGATTGAAAATAACTATGTCAATGTTTCGCGGGTCAACGACACGCTGGTGGGCGAGAGCTACGTGTCGCATTTGCGCGGCGGCGGAATTTACATCGTGGGCACGGCGGCGCCGTTGTTCGATTCTCGCGGCGAATATGTCGGCGCGATCGAGATTATCCGCGATATCACCGAGCGGCGGCGGGCCGAGCAGGCGGTGGCGGAATCCGAGCGCCGCCTTAGCGACATTGTTGAGTTTTTGCCCGACGCCACCGTGGTCATCGATAGCGAGGGCCGGGTCATTACCTGGAACCAGGCGATGGCCGACATGACCGGTGTTCCCGCTGGCGACATGCTGGGCAAGGCCGAATTCGAAACCGCGTTGCCGTTCTTTGGTCAGCGGCGGCCCATGCTGATGGACCTTGTGTTGCGCCCCAACCCCGATTGGGAGGCGAGCTACGTGGTGTTGGAGCGCCATGGCGACGCGCTCTATGGCGAGATTTTCGCAACCGAGTTGCAGGGCGAGAGCGTTTACGTTATGGGCACCGCCTCGGTGCTGCGGGATTCGCGCGGGCAGGCGGTGGGGGCGATTGAGATTATCCGCAATCTCACCGAGCGCAAAAAGCTGGAAGAGGCGATGCGCGATGCGCGCGACGCCGCCGAGTCCACCACCCGCGCCAAGTCCGAATTTCTCGCAAACATGAGCCACGAGATTAGGACACCGATGAACGCCATCATCGGTATGACCAGCTTGCTGCTCACCACCGAGTTGACCACCGAGCAGCACGAGTTGGCGGATACGGTGCGCACCAGTGGCGATTCGCTGTTGGCGCTGATCAACGATATTCTCGATTTCTCCAAGATCGAGGCCGGGCACATGGATCTCGAATCCCAGCCCTTCGACCTTCGGCAATGCCTGGAGTCGGCGGTGGATCTGGTGGCGGTCCGGGCCGGGGAAAAGGGGCTGGAACTCGGCTGCCTGATCGAAGACGAGACCCCGCCGACCGTGCATGGCGATGTGACCCGTCTGCGGCAGATTCTGGTCAATCTTGCCAATAACGCCGTGAAGTTCACCGAAAGCGGCGAGGTGATTGTGCGGGTCGAAACGACCGACCTCGTTGATGTGGGCTCGGATTTCGCCTGTTGGTGTACACTTCATTTTTCCGTGCGCGATACCGGCATCGGGGTTCCGGTGGATCGGGTGGACCGGCTCTTCAAGTCGTTCAGTCAGGTGGATGCGTCGACCACCCGGCGGTATGGCGGCACCGGCCTCGGGCTCGCGATTTCGGCACGGCTGGCCGAGGCGATGGGTGGACGGATGTGGGTGGAAAGCTCCGGTATTTCGGGGCAGGGCTCGACCTTCCACTTTACCGTGCGCCTGCCGGTATCGCTGGAGCCGCTTGGGCAGACCTTGCCCGACAACCTGCCCGAGTTGGCGGGCAAGCGGGTGATGATCGTCGATGACAACCCGACCAACGGCCTGATCCTCACCCGCCAAACCGAGGGCTGGGGCATGGTCCCCGAAACCTTTGAGCTGCCGGTGGAGGCGCTGGAAAGCGTCCGGCGCGGGGTTCCGTTCGACCTTGCAATTCTCGATATGCAAATGCCCGATATGGATGGGATGGAACTGGCACGGTGTATCCGCAAGCTGCGCAGCGCCGAAGTTTTGCCGTTGATTATGCTCACCTCGCTCGGCCGGCGCGATATTGGGGCCGATGAGGTGGGCTTTGCCGCTTTCCTTAACAAACCGATCAAGTCGGCAGCCTTGCACGATGCGTTGCGGTATGCGCTGGGCGGGGTGGCGGAACCTATGATCCGCCTGCGCCGGGGGGATGACCGGGCGATCGATCCTGATTTGGGCATCCGCCATCCTTTGCGCATTCTGGTCGCCGAAGATTACGCCGTGAACCAAAAGGTTGCGCTCTATACCCTTGGCAAAATGGGCTACCGCGCCGATCTCGCCGCGAACGGCCACGAGGTGTTGAGCGCCTTGCGCCGCCAGCGCTACGACGTGGTGCTGATGGATGTCCAAATGCCCGAGATGGATGGGCTGGAGGCAACGCGCTGTATTTTGGGGGAATGGGAGCCGGGCGACCGTCCACGAATCGTGGCGATGACCGCCAACGCCATGCAAGGCGACCGCGAGCTGTGCCTTGCCGCCGGCATGGATGATTATATCACCAAGCCGGTGCAGGTTGGGGCCTTGCAATCGGCGCTGTTGCGCTGCGCCACGGCTCGGGGCGATGAGCCCGCCGAGGGGCGCGGTGGCGTGGCGGCGGTGCCGGCATCGGTAGCCGAGCCGGGGCGCGCGGTAGACCGGGCGGTGCTGCTGGATTTTTTCCCCGATCTTGCCAACGGTGAGACCGAGATACTCCAGGAAATGGTGGCGATGTTGTTGGAGGATGTGCCCCAGCGGCTCGACCAGTTGGCCTTGATGGCCCGCGAGGGCCGGGGTAATGAGATCCATGCGCTCGCGCACACCCTAAAGGGCGCCAGCCGCACGTTTGGTGCCGTGCGTTTTGCCGGACTGTGCCAGGAGTTGGAGACGGCAGCCTCAGCGGGGGGGCTTGATTTTGCCGCCGTCTCGGTCGCGGTGGAGGCGTTGCGCGCCGAGTTCTCCCGCGTTGCGGAGGAGATCGCCGTTGAACTCCATGTTTGAAATAGGGGGGGCTGATAAGGGCGGTCCTGATAGCGGGGGCCGGCTGATTTATCTGATCGCTGACGATGCCGAAGAAGCGGCGGTGATTACCGTTCAGCTTGGCCATTTCGGCTATGACTTGCGGACGTTTCTCGGGGTTGCCGAGGCCCAGACGGCGATAAGTGCGCTGCCGCCAACGGCGTTGTTGATGGATATGGGGCTCTCCTGCTCCGGCCGGAGCGGCGCCGAGGCGCTGGAGGAGTTGCACGCCAGCGTTGCCCAGCGCTTCCCGGTTTTGTTCATTTCCGCCATCGACGATTTGGCCACGCGGTTGCTGGCGGTGCGGGTTGGCGGCGCCGGCTTTTTTTCCAAGCCGGTGGATGTGCTGCTGCTGGGCGATGTGCTGGATCAATTGACCGGGCATCGGTTGCCGGTGCCGGAGCGGATTTTGATCGTCGATGACGATCGGCTCCAGGCCAACCTGAGTGCGGTGTATTTGCGGCGCAAGGGGATGGAGGTCAAGGTTGTCACCGACCCGCTGACCACGATCGAGGTTCTGTCGGATTTTCAGCCCGAGCTGGTGTTGCTCGATATGTATACCCCGACTCATTGGGTAGCCGAAAAAGCTTGCGTTTATAGCCGAAATGGATTCATGCTCCGACCATGATTCGTGGCGGCTTCTTGACACCGGAAGATAGGACAGACCTTGTTGCGTTGGCCCGTGACGGGTCAGCAGAGCACCGTCTTGGACGCCG
>CAIZDL010000223.1 GCA_903931735.1 uncultured Rhodospirillales bacterium | reverse complement strand
CTGTTTCTTGGTGGATGGCTGCCGCCGTTTAATTTTTGGATTTTTGCGCCGATTGTCCAGTTGGTCCCGGGGCCGATCTGGTTTGGGCTCAAGATTGCGCTGGTGCTGTTCTTCTTCATGTGGGCGCGGGCGGCTTTACCACGGTATCGGTACGATCAGTTGATGCGGCTGGGTTGGAAAGTCTTTCTGCCGATGTGTTTGGTCTGGTTGGTGTTGACCGCGGGCGTGCTGGAAATCTTCGGTTGGTTGCCAAAGACCGGGATGTAGAGTTCGATGCCGGGGGTTAGTGACCGGCGATGTTCGGTGTGACTGGGCGAGCGGAAGAGGAGACTTGAGGTCATGGCGTTTATCGGCCGCTGGGCACGAACGTGGCTGCTGGGCGAAATCGCCTGTGGCATGGCGTCGACCTTACGGGCCATGTTCAAGCCCAAGGTGACGATCAATTATCCCCATGAAAAGGGGCCGCTCAGCACCCGGTTTCGGGGCGAACATGCTTTGCGGCGCTATCCTTCGGGTGAGGAGCGCTGTATCGGTTGCAAGCTTTGTGAGGCGGTATGTCCGGCGTTGGCAATTACCATCGATGTCGCGCCGCGCGCGAGTGATGGGAGTCGTCGTACAACTCGGTATGACCTTGATATGACCAAGTGCATTTTTTGCGGCTTGTGCCAAGAGGCGTGCCCGGTGGACGCGATCGTTGAGGGGCCGAATTTTGAGTATTCGACCGAGACGCGGGAAGAGCTTTACTATAATAAGGAAAAGCTGCTGTCGAATGGGGATCGTTGGGAAGCTCGGATAGCCGCCAATCTGGCGGATGTCGCGCCCTATCGGTAAGGGCAGTTATTGGGTCTGATGTCGCGGCATACGTGAACAGGCGGTATTCAACCCTCCGCTGGGGAGGCGGGGAACACGATGATAGTTGAAAACTTGGTGTTCTACTCATTCGCCACCGTCCTGCTGCTTTCAGGCGTGATGGTGATTTCCGCCCGCAACCCGGTTCATTCCGTGTTGTTCCTGATTCTGTCGTTCTTCCTGGCCGCCGGTTTGTTTGTGCTGCTTGGCGCCGAGTTTTTGGCGATGACGCTGATCATTGTTTATGTCGGCGCGGTGGCGGTGCTGTTTTTGTTCGTGGTTATGATGCTCGACGTGAGTTATGCCGAGCTGCGGCAGGGCTTTTTGCGCTATTTGCCGATTGGCGCTTTGATCGGAATCGCGCTGCTGGCCGAGTTGGTGATGGTCATGGGCCATTGGGCGACACCGGTGGCGCGAGCCAAGCCTGACTCGCCGGTTCCGGTTGGGAGTTTGGTGACGAATGCCCACGCCATCGGTCATGTTCTCTATACCCAGTATGTCTATCTTTTCCAGGCTGCCGGCGTGATCCTGATGATTGCAATGGTCGGAGCCATTGTTTTGACCTTGCGGGGCTCCTCCCACAATCGCCGTCAGAATATATTCGAGCAGGTTAATCGTCGTCCTGAAGATGTGTTGGTGGTTCGGCAGGTCAAGACTGGGGAGGGCATCTGATGGATATTAGTATCGAACATTATTTGACCGTTGCTGCAATTTTGTTCACCCTCGGGGTGTTCGGAATTTTTCTCAACCGAAAGAACGTCATTACCATTTTGATGTCTGTCGAGTTGATGTTGTTGGCAGTTAATATTAACTTGGTCGCGTTCTCGGTTAATTTGCATGATTTGGTGGGCCAGGTCTTCACCATGTTTATTCTGACCGTGGCCGCGGCAGAGTCGGCGATTGGTCTCGCTATTCTCGTTGTCTACAACCGCAACCGTGGGTCGATCGCGGTTGAAGATATTAACATGATGAAGGGCTAGGACGGCCGCCATGGAAATCCTCGCAGTCTTCCCGCCGCTATTTGGCTCGTTCATCGCCGCGTTTTTCGGTCGGACGATCGGTGATCGGGGCGCGCAACTGGTAACTGTTGCTGGCGTTGTGGTCTCGGCACTGGCATCGCTGGTGCTGTTCAACGATGTCGCCCTTCATGGCCACGTCCACACCATTGAACTTTTCACCTGGATTAAGAGCGGGTCGTTCGTGGCGCCGTGGGCGCTGCGGTTTGACACCCTGACCGTGGTGATGCTGATCGTGGTCACGTTTGTTTCTTCGTGCGTCCACATCTATTCCATTGGCTATATGGCGGCCGACCCGCATAAGCCGCGGTTTCAGGCTTATCTCAGCTTGTTTACTTTTGCGATGCTGATGCTGGTTACCGCCGACAACTTTGTGCAGTTGTTTTTTGGCTGGGAAGGCGTCGGCTTGATGTCCTACCTGCTGATCGGCTTCTGGTATGAGCGGCCGAGCGCCAATGACGCCGCGATTAAGGCGTTCGTGCAGAACCGGGTGGGCGACTTTGGCTTTGCCTTGGGCATTTTTGCCTGCTTCTTTCTGTTTCACTCGGTGGATTTCGATACCGTGTTTCGGGCGGCGCCGGGCATGGCTGGACAGCAACTCCACTTTCTTGGGTTTGATGTCAACGCGCTGACGGTGTGTTGCCTGCTGCTTTTTATGGGCGCGGTGGCGAAATCGGCGCAGTTTGGCTTGCATACGTGGTTGTTGGACGCCATGGAAGGTCCGACGCCGGTTTCGGCGCTGATTCATGCCGCGACCATGGTGACCGCGGGGGTGTTCATGGTGGCCCGACTCTCGCCGCTGTTTGAATATTCGCCGGTCGCGTCGGCGGTTGTGACGGTGTTCGGTGCGACGACGGCGTTTGTTGCGGCATCGATCGCGATTACTCAGTTCGATATCAAGCGGATTATCGCCTACTCAACCATGAGCCAACTGGGCTACATGATGTTTGCGTGCGGTGTTTCAGCCTACAATGCTGCGATCTTCCATTTGATGACACACGGCTTTTTCAAGGCGTTGTTGTTCCTTGGCGCGGGTTCGGTTATTCACGCCATGTCCGATGAGCAGGACATTCGCAAGATGGGTGGGTTGTGGAAACTCATTCCGGTGACGTATGGGCTGTTATGGGTTGGTAGTTTGGCTCTTGCGGGGTTGCCGTTGTTCTCGGGCTACTTCTCCAAAGACGCGATTTTAGAGGCGGCATACGCGACAGGGTCATCGGTGGGCATGTATGCCTATTGGTTAGGTATCGTCACCGCCTTTCTGACCGCGTTTTATTCGTGGCGCCTGCTGTTTGTGGCGTTTCACGGTAAATCGCGAGCCGACCACCACACGCTGGAGCATGTTCACGAGTCGCCGCTGGTGATGTTGCTGCCATGCGCGTTTCTGGCGGTGGGGGCGGTGTGCGCTGGCGCGTTGGCTTATACCTGGTTTATTGGGGATGGCCGGGTCGGTTTCTGGCGGGATGCGTTGACGATCCTTCCTGCGCACGACACGATTGCGCGTGCTCACCATGGGGCGGTGCCGGAGTGGGCCGCAGTTTTGCCGACTGTTGTTGCAGTGGCCGGCATTTTCTTTGCCTTCTTGTTCTACATGGTCTGGACTGGGTTGCCACGTTTCTTTGCTGTGGGCTTCAAGCCGGTTCACACCTTCTTGTTCAATCATTGGTACGTTGACTCTCTGTATGATTGGTTGATCGTTCAACCGCTGTTGGTGCTGGGCCGGATGTGTTGGAAGACCGGCGATGGCACGGTGATTGATGGCTTGGGACCTGAGGGCGTTGCTGCGGCCACCCGCTATTTCGGGCAGCGGGCGAGTCGATTGCAATCGGGATATGTGTTTCATTACGCCTTTGCCATGGTGATTGGGGTGGTGCTCTTGGTCACTTGGTTTTACTTGGCCGGGTGAAGGTGAGGTCGGGAGGGGGCTTAGATGGCGAGCTTGCCGGTGCTTTCGCTGACTGTTTTTTTGCCGCTTCTCGGCGCGGTGCTGATCATGCTCATTCCCGGGCATGGTCAGCCGGACGGGGGAGCGAGGAGTGCGCGTAAGCTCGCGCTTGGGACTTCGCTGCTGGTATTTGCGGTATCGCTGACCGTCTGGCTGGGGTTCGATCCGTCGTTGCCTGGTTATCAATTTGAAGAAACCGTCGAGTGGATTTCTGGTCTGAATAGCTCTTATCATCTTGGGGTCGATGGAATTTCACTGTTTTTTATGCTGCTCACCACCTTTACGACGCCGATCGCGATCCTGATTGGCTGGAACCGTAATGATGCCCGGACGCGGGAGCTGATGGCGGCCTTTTTGGTATTTGAGAGCGCGTCGGCCGGGATGTTTTTGGCGCTGGATTTTCTGGTCTTTTTTCTCTTTTACGAGGCGGTGTTGCTGCCGGCGTTCGTTATTATTGGGGTTTGGGGCGGGCAGCGGCGCACATGGTCGGCGATTACGTTTTTTCTTTACACGATGTTTGGCTCGGTTTTTATGTTGATAGCCTTACTGGTGTTCTTTTTCCAGTTTGGCGTCACCGACATTCCGGTCCTGGCGCGGGTGGGTCACGGCCTCGGCAGGGAAACGCAGCTTTGGCTTTGGCTGGCTTTGCTGGCATCGTTTGTGGTCAAGATTCCGTTGTGGCCAGTTCATACTTGGTTACCTGAAGCTTATGTCGAGGCGCCAACCGGGGCTTCGGTGTTGCTTGCAGGCGTGCTGCTGAAAATCGGTGGCTATATCTTTTTGCGCTTTTCAATTCCGATGTTACCGGTGGCGACGGAAATTTTGGCGCCGCTGATCTATGCCTTGGCGGTGGTCGCGCTGATCTATCTGTCGTTTGTGGTCTTGATGCTGACGCTTGCGCTGGAAGATCTCAAAAAGTGGGTTGCTTACGCTGTCCTGGCTCATATGGGGTTTGGCTATATCGGCATGTTTACCATGACGACCCAGGGGCTTCAGGGCGCGATTTTTGTGTTGATCTCCTACGGTTTGATTGCGACCGCGCTGTTCTGTTGCGTTGGTGTGCTTGAAGAGCGGGCGTCTTCCCGGGAGATTAGCCGCTTTAGTGGCTTGGTCGGCTCGATGCCCAAGTTTGCGCTGGTGCTGATGGTGTTTATGCTGGCGTCTTTGGGGGTGCCGGGGACCAGTGGCTTTGTCGGCGAATTTCTGGTGTTGGTTGGAGCGTATCAGGCAAGTAGTTGGTTGGCGCTATTTTCTGCAAGCATCATTGTGCTGGGGTGCGTCTATTTTTTGTGGATGTACCGGCTGGTGGTGTTTGGCAAAGCGGTGCGAGCGGATTGCCGGTCCTTTGCTGATCTGTCGGGGCGCGAGATGGCGATAATGGTGCCGTTGATGGCAGTTATTCTGTGGATGGGGATTTATCCAGACAGTTTTCTGCACGACACTGCTGCTTCTGTCGCGACTCTTATTCATAATTATCAAAGCACGTTCGCCGATGCTGGCGGCGCGATTGTTGCGGCTCGCTGAGGCGGGTATGGAGAGAGAACACCCATGACCCAGATACCGACCATCGTGCCGGCGGCTCCGGTGATATTTTTGGCGGTTTCGGCGCTTTGCTTGCTGTTGTTCG
>CAIZDL010000222.1 GCA_903931735.1 uncultured Rhodospirillales bacterium | reverse complement strand
AAGCAAAAATGGGCAAAAATGGCCCAAAATCAGGCCCGGCCGGTTAGCAGAACCAGCCCCTTAACCGTTTGAACTATTGGGGTTTTCTAGGAGCCTCCCCCTCGGGGAGAAAGTCTATACTATGAATACTGGCGGAGGGAACGGGACGTTTTCAAACTGATTCGGACGAATTTTAGGGGCTTTGCTATCAAAAGTTTGAGCCAAAACCGGTAGGCGAAAGGGACAAGGCATCACTAATATTTTTTGCAGATCAATGGGCTGTAAGCCGCGGCAAAACCCTCTACGATTGTTGACCGGCGCAACAAGTTCGAAAACGTGACTGGTAGGCGGAAGATGTGCGGAATTTTTGCGATCCGAGCAGGCCATTCTCGAGGTGCTGTCTCGAGGTGCGGAGTTCGAATCCCGGTCAAAGCGATCAGAGATTCGAACCTTCGCTGTTTCGGAAATTTGCGAGACTGGTAGGCGGTCGCTGGGCCGAACATTTTGAGCCATGGCGATGGTCAATGTGTCGGATCGATGCCGAAGACATCGATCAGCTCCTTGGCGTCCATCAAGCGATCCATCCACTCGTCCAGTTGGTCGATGCCGGCAGCGTGGACGCGCTCTTCGGTCTGACTTGGGAGCGTATGGAACCGGCGTCGAAGCTGGCGGAGAAGCGTGTCGGATTTGCCTTTGGCTTCGCCCCTGGCTTCGCCCAGGATCACGCCCTCCGCAATCCATTCTCGCGCAGCGATCGACAGCATTTCATCCTCCCATTCCGGTTTGACTTTGTGAATGGCGCGGCGCAACAGGGCCGGATTCACGCCTGGGTAGACCGTGGTCGCATAAACCACCAACATACGAAATAGTGACGGCACATCTCGGGCATCGGCAAAGACATCGACCAGCAACGCCTCGGTGTCACCGTCTCGGTGAGAGTATTTGAGGGCCAGAAGACCAGCCCGCAAGGGCGGATAGGCCGACAGTTGCTCGTTGGCAATCGGACCGAGATCGACCAAGACGTAACGGAGATCAGGTTGGTACTGTTTGATGACCTCGGGCGCCTTGATTGTGTCACGCAGGGACAACGAAACTTTCCACTCGGCCGCGCCATGGTATACCACAAGGGGCACGATCGGCGGCAACGATCGCAAAGCCTCGGTCTTGCCGCCAGCGTACCTCTGCCAGATGCGAACCATGTAGCCGAGAAGCTGTAAAACGACACCGGGATCGGGTGCGCTCTTGTGATCAAAGAGCACGTACAGAAGGACTTCTCCTCCAGCCTTAAGCCAAGCACGGAACAGCCGATCACTCTGGCTGCCTTGCAAGGCTTCATCAACGAACTCGCCATCCAGCAACTCGGGCGGGTCATCGGTCAGGAGACAGGATATCTCAGGTGGCAAGCGCTCACGCAGCAAAGCACCCGCCGTGCCCGGCTGATCGAGCAGGCCCTTGAATAGCTTGTCGTGTGGCCTAGTCGGTTCGGCCATCTATCCACCGTTACAGAGCCATAACCTTATTTGTTGCTGATCCTACCACGATACGGTCCCGGAGTCCTCAACGACGCCGATCCGGCCGACGATCCAAGGCTCGGACAGGGTGGTGCCCAGGCCATGTTCGAGGCGGCGCTCGTTGCCGAGTCGCGTTCGGGCAGCTCTCCAGACCATTCCCGCGCCGGCATCCTGGGCCTCCGTCTGTTGGCAATCCCAGATATCGGCATTTTCGCGCGCGAGACCAACTATGCTGCGCTCACCAACCGCAGACAAGGTGGGGGGGCGGAGAACGATTACAGCTTTTCGTTCGTGGCATCATCGTGACGCCAAAAGAAACCGGTCTTTGGTTGGTAATTTAATTCATCAGTTGAACTGCATGGCGCTTGCTTTTAAAATAGGCTCAATTCACCTACTGTGTGGATGGACGGCAACCCACTGAAATTATGGGGTTTTGGAAAAAAGAGGTTTCCTTCAGATTCAATTTTTGATAGAATTGGATTTGATGGGAGGATTGGTATGGACATTGAGCTGTTTAGTCAGATTGAGCTGCAGGTTCGGCACGACATGAGTGCGGAGCAGGTTGTTCGCGTTGAGTTTGCGGCACGGGAAACAAGTGCCAGCCAGGCGGTCCAGGCTTTGCTCGGCAAAAAGGCTGTGGACATCGACGGGACTCGCCTTTGTCCGCTATGCGGGGCTGGAAAAGCTGTCAAGAACGGGCAAGATCGTCGCGGCCTCCAGCGTTTCATTTGCCGCAATCCGGAATGTGGGCACAGCTTCACCGCCGTGCGGGACGGCCGCGTCCCGCGAAGTGGTGTAAGAGCCGGCCCGCAAACTTAGGGGAAGATCGCGTAGCGATTACAACCTAAGTATGTAGGCCGGCCTAAAAAGGCGGGCGGCCATCGCGGGTTTCCGCTAGGTTCTGGTTGCAAGACACAGCAACCAACCGGAGACAGCACGATGACCGATTCGAGAGTGGCACTTGCCGAGCTGATTGAAAAGGGCGGTGATGCCGATTTCCTGAAGGACCTTCTGGCCCATTCCCTGCAGCGACTCATGGACATGGAAGCAGAGGCGGCGTGTGGCGCCGGCATGCATGTCCGCACCCCCGATCGGGTCAACAGCCGCAACGGCTACCGTGAGCGGCCGTTGGACACGCGAGTCGGCCGGATCGAGCTGCAAGTCCCGAAGTTGCGCAAGGGCAGCTACTTTCCTTCTTTCCTAGAACCCAGGAGAACCGTTGAAAAAGCGCTGATCGCGGTTATTCAGGAAGCCTATATTCAGGGGATATCAACCCGCTCCGTCGATAATCTGGTCCAGGCCCTGGGCATGACGGGCATTTCAAAGAGCCAAGTGTCGCGCCTGTGCAGCGAGATCGATGAGCGCGTCACCGCCTTTCTCAACCGACCGATCGAAGGTTTGTGGCCGTATCTCTGGCTGGATGCCACCTATATCAAGGTGCGGGAGGCCGGGCATATCGTCTCGGTTGCGGTGATAATCGCTGTGGCGGTCAACACCGACGGCCGGCGCGAAGTGCTAGGCATGGCGGTCGGCACCTCGGAAGCCGAGGTGTTCTGGACCGGCTTCTTGCGCACCCTGACCCGACGCGGCCTGCGCGGCGTCCAGCTGGTCATCTCCGATTGCCACGAGGGCATCAAGGCCGCCGCCGCCAAGACACTCCAGGCGTCATGGCAACGATGCCGGGTCCATTGGATGCGCAATGCACTTTCTCACGTCTCCGACAAGGACCAGCGCCCCATGGTCGCCGCCATGATCCGCACGGTGTTCGCTCAAGGCAATGCCAAGGCCGCCAGTGAGCAATGGCGCAAAGTCGCCGATAATCTTCGGCCAAAATTTCGCAAGCTCGCTGAACTGATGGATGGCGCAGAAACCGATGTTCTCGCTTTCATGGCTTTCCCCAAGGAGCATTGGATCAAGATTTACTCAACGAATCCTATTGAGCGTGTCAATGATGAAGTCAAGCGGCGTACGGATGTTGTCGGCATCTTTCCTAATGAGGCCGCCATCCTACGCTTGGTCGGAGCTATACTCATGGAGCAAAACGACGAATGGGCCATCCAACGCCGGTACATGACCCTGGAAACCCTGGCGTGCCTGAGCGATAATCCCGACGCGCTGCCGGCCATCGCCGCCGCGTGACACTGACAACCGGCAATCAGAGCCGGTGGCGACCTGCTTGGTCACCCGCTCTTACACCACGTGGGACACGATCCGAGAAGACTGCGGCGCTTCTCATTGAGCGGCTCAAGCAAACAGGCGCTAAGCTTTATGTTGCTGATGAATATGTGGTATACGCTAACCTAATTCCGATTGGGAAGCTGTATCAAGGTAAAGACCTAACACATGGTATAGAAAGGAATAACTGCCGCCAGAGGCACTGGTTTGCTTGCTTCCGCCGCAAAAGTATTGTCGTCTCCAAAGCGGTGCGGATGGTAGATGTTACAATGGCGCTGTTTGCACGCTTCAGAGTGAACGGGACGCTTCAAGAACTTATGCAGCTGGCATCATTTGGCAGACTCGCATTGGCAGCATAGATGCCCGTGTATCTCCACCGAAGACCCTCTCCTAAAGTTCCAAGACTACCTCCATGCGCGCAGCACGCCCGGAGTCTGCGTTTCGAATGGACCGGTTCAAGAACTGACAGCTCAGATGGCGACTTCGATTGAAGCGTCCAAATACACAGCCACCCTTAGTCTTATCGACTGATAATTTGCCCTCATCAGGTGATCATCCTATGCGTGATATCTGTGGAGTTTGCTCTATCCACACAGAGGGTGAATTGAGCCTTAAAATAAAAGCAAATCGGGCAGGGCACTACTGTTCGAATCCTGTTCCCGGCCAGCCGGATCGGCCGCCGGATCGAAGCGTCGCGGCTGCGCTAGGGCGGTCGCCAAGCTGCTGGAGTGTATTAGGCAACGCTCAAGGCGATCAGCGCGCAAGACGACCAAGGCGCGTGATGTGATGGCGACTTGGCTACAGGTTCGCAACATGATCAACGACATCCGCGGGCAGTTTCCGCAAAGTGTGGTTGGTCCAATGTTTAGTTATACCATGATGGGCGGCATTATCGCCGGAACACCGCTGATATGTTGCAACGGGCTGACGCCGGCACTCCTGTGCGTCAGCTTCATGGCGTCTGGAAAGCCGAGGTAAACACCGATAATATATTTTGCGATCGGGATGTCGTTAACGCAACTTTTAATAAGTAAATGTGACGAAACTCTGCGCGCATCCCCAACCGTGGACCTCCAACCGCGGACCAGACGTCATGAATTCGTCAGCGGTATCCGACCGTAGGTGTCGTCCAGGCGGACGATATCGTCCTCACCGAGATAGGCGCCCGACTGAACCTCAATAATATTGAGTGGCACCCGGCCTGGGTTTTCCAACCGATGCGGGATGCCGAGCGGAATAAATATCGACTCATTCTCGCGCAGGAGAGTCTGCTCGTCACCGCGGCTGATCAGTGCGGTGCCGTTGACCACCACCCAATGTTCGGCGCGGTGATAATGGAGCTGAAGCGAAAGCTTGGCGCCAGGATTAACGGTGAGCCGCTTGACCTGGAACCGGTCGCCGGCATGCAGCGACTGATAGAAACCCCATGGCCGGTGAACCTTGCGGTGAGTGATCGCCTCCTCGCGGCCCTGGCGCTTCAACTCTTCAACCAGGCCCTTGATCTCCGAGACCTTATCGCGCGTCGCCACCATCACGGCATCGTCGGTGACGACGACCACGGTATCTTGAACGCCCACTGCCGTGGTCAGAACGCCTTCGCTCCGGATATAGCAGTTGTGGATATCTTGGGTCAGCACGTCACCGATGCGGACGTTGCCGTCCCCATCTTTCTCGGACACGTCCCACAGCGCCGACCAAGCACCGACGTCGGTCCAGCCGATGTCGGCCGGTACCACCACCGCCGCATCTGTGCGCTCCATGACCGCGCAGTCAATCGAGATACTGGGGGCCGCGATGAAGGACGGACCATCCAACCGGCAGAAGTCCAGGTCATTGACCGCTCCGGCCAAGGCTTGGCGGCAGGCGGCAAGCACCGCCGGTTCATACCGCTCCAGTTCGGCCAGCACGACCGCCACAGGGAACAAGAACATGCCGCTGTTCCACAGATGGTTGCCACCGTTAATATAGTCTTGCGCCCGTTCCCGCGACGGCTTTTCGACAAAGGCGTCAACAGCAAACACCTCGTCGTGCCCGGCCACAGGCGGGCCACGGCGGATATAGCCGTAGCCGGTTTCGGGTGCGGTCGGCACAATGCCAAAGGTGACCAAATGGCCCGCCGCTGCCGCCGTCATGGCGCGCCTGACCGCGGCCCGGAACGCCGGTTCGTCTCGGATGAGATGGTCGGCTGGCAGCACCAGCATCAACGCATCGGTCTCTGTCGCTGCGATGCGCAACGCCGCAACCGCCACCGCCGCCGCGGTGTTGCGTCCAACCGGCTCCAGAACGATGGCGGCTGGCTGTATTCCAATCTGGCGCAATTGTTCTGCGATAGCAAAACGGTGCTCTTCGTTGCAAATCACCAGCGGCGGCATGAACAACGCCGGATACAACACCCGGTGCGCCGTCTCCTGGATCATCGAGTTATCCGAGGTCAGGTTGAGCAGTTGCTTGGGAAAGCGCGCGCGCGACATCGGCCACAGACGGATGCCAGCGCCACCGGATAACAGGACTGGAATGACTCTCTGGCGAGGCGCGGTCAATCTGGATACTCCCGATCGCAGGATAGTCAATCAATGCCATTGGTTACCCCAATTCAGCATTCATTTCAAGCCCAGGACTTAGCGCCACCGACGCGGCAAAATGCATCCACACGTCAGGCTTGGCGCCGCGGTTCCATCCCGACGAGGTGACGGAGCGGACTCGGGTCCGAGTGATCAGTGAAGGTTACATCCCACGCAGTGGTGAAAAAGAGGCCCACCCGGTTAGGGGAAGATCATGTGGGGATTGCAACCGACAGGAGGGAACCGGTGGGTGCCGCTTGGAGAGCCTTTATAGATAGCACATAAGCCCATACATCTCTGCCGAATCCCCTTCGCCTAAGTCGTTGAGTTTGGGCAGATCGTGGTTAGGTGATTACGAGAAAATTATTGCTTTCTAGCAAGCAAGGAAGTAGCGTTGGATATCTCATCCCCCTAAAGCCTTGGGTTGGTCCGCACCCACATCCCTGGAAAAGGATTGCGTCAGAGCCATATCAGGTTTCTTGAGCATGAGAAAGAGCTTGGGCCGTAGCCCCCCGCAATACACAGGACCTTGTCGAGACGTGATGACGATGGAAAAAGAAAAAACCGCGTTGATAACGGGTGTTACCGGCCAGGACGGCGCCTATCTCGCAGAGTTATTGCTGGCCAAAAATTATCAGGTGCATGGTGTAAAGCGGCGATCCTCATCGTTTAACACCGGCAGGATCGACCACCTCTACACCGATCCCCACGACGCCAATGGTCGCATGCACCTGCACTATGGTGACCTCACCGACTCCACCAATCTGATCCGACTGGTCCAGGAGGTGTGTCCCGATGAAATCTATAACCTGGGCGCCCAAAGTCACGTCCAGGTCAGCTTCGAAACCCCAGAATACACCGCCAATGCCGACGGCATCGGACCGATGCGGTTGTTGGAAGCGATTCGCATTCTTGGCCTGGAGCGCAAGACTCGCTTTTATCAGGCCTCGACCTCAGAGCTTTTCGGCAAAATTCAAGAGTGCCCTCAGCGCGAGACCACGCCGTTCTATCCACGCAGCCCCTATGCCGCGGCCAAGCTCTATGCCTACTGGATCACGGTTAACTACCGGGAGGCCTATGGCATCTATGCCTGCAACGGCATCTTGTTCAATCACGAGAGTCCGATCCGCGGCGAAACCTTTGTCACGCGCAAGATCACGCGGGCGGTGGCCGCGATCGAACTTGGGTTGCAAGAGCGCTTATTTCTGGGTAACCTTGACGCCCAACGCGATTGGGGGCATGCCCGCGATTATGTCGAGGGCATGTGGCGGATTCTCCAGCAACCGGTGGCGGAAGACTACGTTCTCGCCACTGGTGAAAGCCACAGCGTGCGCGAGTTCGTTGAGTTGGCCTTCGCTCACATCGGCCGAACCATCACCTGGACCGGCACCGGCGTCAACGAGAAGGGACTCGATGCCCGGACCGGAACCGAACTGGTACTGATCGATTCGTGCTACTTCCGACCGACCGAGGTCGACTTGTTGTTGGGCGATCCATCGAAGGCCCAGAAACAGCTGGGATGGCGGCACACTACCAGCTTCCACGAATTGGTGCAAACCATGGTTGAAAGTGACCTCGATTTAGCCAAAAGAGAAGCGCACTGGCCCAGAAGCAGTGGCTGAGCACATGTTCAGCATCGAATCGGGTCACCAATACGATAGCTGATTGTTCTTTCATTCTAAGGGGCGAAGCCCCTTAACCTCACTGGGGCCATCGGCCCCAGACCCAAATTCTGTTATTCTTGAGCGTTGCCTACCCCCGATAGCTCTGGAGGGCCTGGGTAGTTATAAAAACCCCACAAATGCCCATTGACCTCATCAGCAAAATGGGCTAAATAAATAGATTAAAGACTACACTCGTGGCGACAAGGCGGGGTGGTACCATCTGTGTGGGGCGCCACCACAATAAGCCTGAAAAGGCACGGTAACGATCGGTCACTTTCCATATCAGAATATGGGGTTGGTAACCAATGACGATTAATGATGCAGAGTTTTGCTCGTTGTGTCTGATGGGTAAGGGCGGCTTTACCAATGAGGGTCTTCGGTTGAGATACATGGACCCCTATGCTGCCCATGCGAGTCTTCCCGATGCCATCAACTGGGTTAGGTCCTGAAGTGTCCCATTAACTCTGAAGCGTGCAAACAGCGCCATTGTAACGTCTACCATCCACTTT
>CAIZDL010000221.1 GCA_903931735.1 uncultured Rhodospirillales bacterium | reverse complement strand
GCGCACATATTTCCCGATTCACAAAAAGTTTATTCTTGGGTTCGTTATCCTGTTGCTCGTTCAAATTATGACCGACCTTTATGTTGGCACTGCACCGGAAGACTACACACGAGGGTGGTTTCATCTTGGGCTCACAATCGTTTACCTATTGATTTTAGCGAATTTGTTTTCGAAAAGTATTTGGAGTATACGATATTATACGCTTGGCCTGGCGTTTGGTGTATTGCTGTCGTATTTTCAATCGCAGTACGTCGAGGGCGATTTTGATCTTTTGAGTCCGATCGCCTGGAAGTTCCTATATGGACCTTTTGTTTCGGGAGTTTTACTTTTTGTGTTCTCTGCGCCTGGTCGTCGATTTGGTTCTGTATTGCCGGCAGTTGTTTTCTTCGTGTTTGCGGTTTTCTTGTTCTCCATGGCGTCCAGGGGAGGTGGGGCGAATGCCTTGATTGCTGCATTCTGGTGCCTATGGGCACCGCTAAGGGCTCGTCCGCCGGAGCTGTTACAACGATCTGACTGGTTGCTTGATATCGGCAAGGCGCTCGCGATTTTCGGCTTGGTCTGGATTGCCCTGAGCCTTTACGATGTTGCCGTGCTCGATGGGCTGTTTGGACAACAGGCTCTCGAGAACTATGTCTCTAAGAAGGCCGAAGGGTATCCGGCGCCGATTTCCATGTTTATCGGTGGCCGCACCGAATTCTTGGTCTCGACGCAGGCCATTGCCGACTCTCCATTCATCGGCTATGGCTCATGGCCCAAGAGTTGGGATTATGCCATCCTGTTTGAGAACATCAGAACGGAAATGGGCATGAGTGCCTATACTGTTGAGCAATTGGTCATCTTAAATGATGGAATCCCCCTAATTCCTACGCACTCACACTTATTTGGGGCGTGGGTTCAGGAGGGCATCATCGGTGCTCTGTTCTGGCTTAGTATTTTTTTCTATTTGGTAAAATGCAGCTTTACCATCGTGCGTGTCGACCACCCGCTCAGTCTTATTATGATTGGGATACTCATCAACCTTTTTTTTGGCATTTTCTTCAGTCCATTCGCTGCGACTGGTCGGCTCACGGATGCCGCGTCGCTTTGCGCAATTGCGGCTTTCGTCAATCTGGTCGATAAAGCTGGACGAAGACCGGGAGGGGCGCCGTAGCCGCCTGTCCTTCTCTAGGCCCTCTCGGATGGAGGGACGTCGGCTTTGGATGGTCTGCGGAGGCATGATGAGAGTATCGATTGTTACCGTTTCGTTCAATCAGAGACGATGGCTGCGGGGCGCCATTGAATCGGTCTTGGCGCAGGATTACCCGGATATCGAGTTCATCGTCGTTGATCCCGGGTCATCCGATGGCAGCAGGGAGCTCATTGAGTCTTATGGGCAAAGAGTTACCCGTCGAATCTTCGAACCCGACGATGGCCCGGCGCATGGCTTGAACCATGGCTTGGCTGTGGCAACTGGCGAGGTGTTCGCGTACGTCAACGCAGATGACGCTCTGTTGCCGGGAGCGGTCGCGGCCGCGGTCGCTGCGTTGACGCGGGACCAGCGCTGTGCCGCGGTGGTTGGGCATGGCTGGATCGTCGACGGCGACGGCCGCCCTGTCCGCCACATGATCTCGGCACCGACCTCGCCATGGCTTTATGTCTATGGGGTCGGAGTGGTGGCGCAACAATCGACCTTTATCCGGATGGATTGGGTCCGCACGGTTGGCGGCTTCAATCTGGGCAACAAAGTTTGCTGGGATGCGGAACTCCTTTTGGAAATCATGTTAGCGGGTGGCGAGGTTAGGATATTGGATGAATTTTGGTCGATCTTCCGCATCTACCCAGGATCGATCACGGGCAGCCAGAAGTTGGCGGCGTTGAGCGAATCCCTGCATGCTGGCTATTTCAGAAAGGTGATTGGACGCGATCGAAGAGGCCTTGATGCATTGATCAGCAATGTCTTGCGCTTGGTGCGCTGGATTCGGCAGCCACGTTGGGCGATCGCTCGAATATCGGATAAGTGGCGAGGCCCGCCATGTGTCTCGCTTCCGGCCTATGTCGTTCCAGATGTCTAGCGATAGTTTCATGCCTCGTCTGTGATAGCTCGACTTTGCCACATTTTACTCTTGACATTACAGCGTAGCTACTATAGAATTTCTCTCCGTCAACCAAACATGACTTGTGAGCAGATGACCAACAACTTGTCTGACAAAAAAACGCCCGTTGGTTGCCGTCGTCAAATCAGACTTGCAATCCGGCCTCGCAGCCCGGTTGGTGTCGGTCGTTTCTCGATTTGCCGAATACGTTCGGTTGCCCCCAGGCTGAAGAGTATTCTCATGGCCTGATCTAGGGACTGTGGACATTCATCGGAGCCAAATGATGCTGGCTATGAAATGAGCCGTAGCGAGAAAGTTCCTCGCGGTTTTCTTGTAACGAGTGGCGATTCTCCGGAAGTCTTTGATTTTGCAAAAGCCCTCTGTGCCAATGACAGCGAGACAGCAAGCCCCTGGAAGTTTAACGTAGAGGGCGCGAGGGAGATGTCTCATGGTAATGCCGAATGCACCTGAACCGTTAAGCCGCGACCGTCGCTGGGGCCGGCGCCGAGGTAACCGCTCACCCCCCCTTCGTCGTCCGGCGTGACAAAAGTGACTCGGCTTTGACGGTTCGAGAATCGTTGACGAATTTGGAATGGCGCAGACGGGCCGGGTCGATTCTAACGGGGCATGGCCACCAAGCAACCGATCGACCTGTCACAGATGAACCGCGCGGTATTCGCAGCGCTGGATCAAGGGCAGTTGCTTGAGGTGACCTGCCGGCTTCATTCCCTGGCGGTCGAAATGGCCGAGCGTTTGGCGCTGAATTCGACCAATAGTTCCCGACCGCCGTCGTCGGATACGTTTTTTGGTGGCGGTGGGACGGTGGCCGGTCTGGTCGGTGCCGGGGACGCTTCGGGTACCGCCTGGACCGGCGCAGCAGCCGCGGCCACTCCACCGACCGACGAACAGAAGCCGGCGGCACCGGCGCCTGCCAAACGCAAACCCGGCAAGCAGCCCGGCGCCCCCGGAAAGTGGCGTGACCAGCCGCTGAAGCCGGAACGGACCGAGAGGATATGGCCGACCGCGTGTCGGTATTGCGGCACGCCGTTCGAGCTGTGGGACAAGGAAGTGCGCACCGCCACGGCCTTCCCGGTGCTCGAACTGGAGCGGACGGCGGGGGGCATCCGGATCGCCTGCGTCGAGCACCGCTATCAGGTGGTGCTGTGTGCCTGTGGCCGGGAAACCGAGGCCAAGCCCGGGATCGGCGCGGTGTCGTTCCTGGACGGGCGGACGCGGCAGCTGCAACTGACCGAGCGCAGCATGATCGCTCCGTCGCTGGCCGCCTTCCTCGCCGCGCTGAATTCCAGGCACCATCAGTCGCGCCGGAAAATCCAAGAATTTCTCCTCGTCTGGTTCGGCGTGACCCTGGCGGTGGGCACGATCGACCGCTGCATCCGTGAGGTCGGTGTCGCCTGCGAACCGATCGTCGAGGATTTGCTCGAAGAAGTCCGGGCCTCCGGGCTGATCCATGCCGACGAGACGCCCTGGTCCCAGGGCAAGCTCAGTCTCTGGCTGTGGGTCGTGCTGACCGCCACCACCGCGGTTTTCCATATCGGCAGCCGCCGCCACGAGGAAATCCGCGACCTGCTCGGCGATGCCATCATCGGCTGGCTGGTCACCGATGGCTACCATGCCTATCGCGACTATGAGCGCCGCCAGCGCTGCCTGGCCCACCTGATCCGCAAGGGGCTGGCACTGGCCGGCGGCCTCTCCCCCTACGGCGTGCGCTTCGGCGAGTGGCTGGTCCGAGAGTTGCGCAACCTGATCCACGCGGTCGCCGAAGACCAAGGCCATACCATCCTCAACCCGATCCAAGCCCGCCTGAAGCGCGCCTGCAATCGCTACCGCGACCACGATACCGAGAAGATACGGGCGCTCGCCCGCGAGGTTCTCCGTGATTGGGACGCCATCGTCGCGTTCGTGACCAACCATGCCTTGCCGCCAACCAACAACGAGGCCGTGCGCGCCTTGCGCATCGCCGTGATCGCCCGCCGCCTCAGTTACGGCGCCCGCACCGACGAAGGCAGCGCCGCCTACGACGCAACCCTCTCCGTGGTCGAAATCTGTCGCCGCTGAAAGCTCGATCCCTGGTCATACATCGCCGCCACCCAGGCTCGTGCCCGTCAGGGCATCAACCATCAGCCTATCCCCTCCAAAGCTGTTTGAAACTTGGGGGGTGAACGGTTACCTATTGGGTCGTGGTATCCCTCACTTTTTCTTCGAAAAACCACACCCATAGGACTGCAGCAATAGACACAACCGGCCACGCGACGCTCACCATGACAATCATAATTATCTTTGCCACAACAGCCTCATTTTTTGAGTGCAACTCCTCGCAGCATTTAATGAAAAATAGCGCTAGCCCGATGAGGTAAAGCGAAGTTCCAGCTAGGTACATTCTATCCTCCTTGCGTCTTTCCTCGCCTTAGAAATCCACCGATCTGCGGAATGTGTCAATGACTTTGAGATCAATGTCGTCAAATTAGGCAAATTTCGCCCCCGAGTTCCGGGATTGAAGCGGTGGATTGCCTGGACTACAGTGAGTTATCCTATCGGCCCAACACGAAGGAGGCTATCGTGTCTACACTTATAGATTGCGCTATATAGAACAACATCTGCCTGGAGTCTGTTTAGTAAGTATATCATGCAATATATACGCGATCAAATATTCTCTTAGCTTTTTGTTGAGAAACACAGAACAAACGTTGTCGCGTTTACGCGAGATGTTACGCTTAAGCTCTCAGTGCTGATGCTGTTTATGATGAATATGATCAAGGGCGCCCTTCAACGAGGAGGGTCTTCGGTTGAGATACATGGACCCCTATGCTGCCCATGCGAGTCTTCCCGATGCCATCAACTGGGTTAGGTCCTGAAGTGTCCCATTAACTCTGAAGCGTGCAAACAGCGCCATTGTAACGTCTACCATCCACTTT
>CAIZDL010000220.1 GCA_903931735.1 uncultured Rhodospirillales bacterium | reverse complement strand
TCTACCCGTTCAATGCCTTCAGATCATTGCTGGGGATCGCGGGCGGGGCTGAGGCGCCGACCTACGCTGAACTCTACTCCGGCGATTGGGCGCACCCAACATGTAGTGGGTGTCTGCGTTAACCGGATAGGCAAGGATCAAAGATCTTCTCTCGGTATTCATCGGCAACGCCTTTACCGTTATCAGCGTAAATCAGGACAACTGTTTCCAAGTCGGGGGCAGAAACCGTCACCGACAGGCGGCCGACTTGTCCCGGGTCAAAGCCATGAACGACCGAGTTCATCATCAAGTTGGTCATGATCTGGACAAGCGCACTCGGATAGCCATCGAGGCTTAGTTCTTCTGGACAATCTAAGTAAATGGTATGGCCACTCTCCCTAAGTGCGGCTCCAAGGCTCGCGATGAGGTCTGAGAGTACTGTATTGATGGTGAAGAATCGTCGGTCACCGTCACGATGGTCGGCAGCCACTTGCTTGAAACTTTGGACAAGACGCGCCGCTCGATTCAAATTTGAAGTCAGTAGCGCGGACATCTCGGCCACAAGCGTCATAAAGGCGTCAAAGTCTCCCCTTCGAATTTTTCCACTGCTCGCAATTGCCGACAGTTGTTGGGTCTTTTGATCCAAAAGTGACACGGCGGTCATCGCAACGCCAAGAGGCGTATTGATTTCATGAGCCACCCCTGCCACCAATTGTCCAAGTGCTGCCATTTTTTCGGCACGCACCAATTGTTGAAGCGTTTCCTGCAATTGTTGGTGTGCAGTTTGTACCTTCTCCAAAGTCATGCGAAGGGAGTCGCTTGATGCTTTTAAGGCAAGATGCGTTTTAACCCGGGCCAAGACAATCGCAGGGCTGATTGGTTTGCTAATATAGTCCACAGCGCCAATCTCAAGCCCCCTTTCTTCGGCGTCATTTGAGGACATCGCGGTAAGAAAGATTAGTGGAATATCGTGGGTCCGGGGGTCTGCCTTTAATTTTTGGCAAACCGCATAGCCGTCCATTTCCGGCATCATAATGTCTAGAAGGATTAGATCAGGGGGCGGGCTACTGTGTGCAGCCTTTAGTGCGGCTGCGCCATTATTAACCGCTTTAACCCGATAGTGGTCTCTTAATAACCTCGTCATAATTGCTAAATTAACGGCGCTGTCGTCAATAATCAGCACCGTTGACGTGTTCTCGGGCATTTTATTTCTCTAAATTGCAAATGAGCTCAAGCCCAACCGCTTTCGCAGACTGCCGGAGTATATCCAGTGCCGCGTCAAAATCAAAGCTGCTGATTGCGTTTTGAAGCAGGTCAAAGTGTGGTCCGAGGGAACGGCGTAACATGCTGGCTTCGGAATTAAGCAACTCCACCGCATCAGTATCGTATTGGCACAATAGTTCAGCTAAGCGATGGCAGAGTTCGTCGATCCCCATAGTATGATTAGCAACATCTTCCTGAATTTGAGCTGGATACGCACAGGTATCATTATTACTTATAGGTAGCGTATTGACGGCATTAGAAAATGACTCAAGGGCGATCTCAAGTTCATCCACTATTGGGGCGACTGTTTCTGTGGATTTTCCGTCTCGTAATTCGTTTTCGATTCGGGAGGCAATGTCCGCCAGGGTAAAAGCGGCTAAATTTGCCGCTGTTCCGCGCAGGGTGTGCATTTCACGTATAGGCTGCTCGGTGCGACCACTGGCGAGATCAGCGCGCAGTCGATCCGCGACTCCCGCAAAGTGATTAGCTGTTTGCTTGAGCATCGTTCGAAGTAAATTTGCATCTTGTCCGCTATGCAACAAAGCTTGGCGGAGGTCGAGGCCCGGGATACTAATTCCACATGCGGCCATTGCCGTTTCGATCGTTTCATCGGTGCGCGCAAGGGCCAATTTATCGGTCACGATATCAATGTCTCGTCCGAGTAAGTGAAGAATGATATTCAAAAATTTTGGTATGTCAAATGGCTTTCCGATAAAGCCATTCATTCCGCAGTCTAAGCACTTTTGTTGGTCCTCTGTGCGCACACCGGCGGTTAGCGCAATAATAGGAAGGTCAATTAGGAATAGTGTATTCCTAATATACGTCGTGGCCGTAAATCCGTCCATTACGGGCATTTGTGCGTCCATCAGCACTAGGTCAATTGCAGCGCCATCCTTTAATCCTAGTCGTTCTACTGCTTGAGCCCCATTGTCTGATATTTCTACGATAGCTCCTTCGTCTTCCAATAAGCGCCTAGCGACGTCTTGATTGATATGATTGTCCTCAACAACTAAAATTCGTATATTTTTCAGCCGCGATAAAGAGATTTGCCGACTCCGGCGGTCTCGCTTCGCTTCGCGAGCCTGCGCGTCGGGAGTGTTATTTCTTTTGGTCTGAATCTCGAGAACGGCGTTGTACAGTGTTGAAGGTGTCACAGGTTTGGTCAAAATATAATCGACGAGCCCGGAGTCAGGGCTGTTAACAAGGTCTTCTCGCGAAAATGCGGTTACCATAATTATGGTTGGCGGGATGTACCCAATTAGCACTACATCTGTGTAAATTTTTCTAATTGCTTCCAGGCCATTCATATTGGGCATTTGCCAGTCAACCAGCAAAAGGTCGTAACGGACACCGGTCGTGCGTTGGCCGTGAAGTCGGGAAACTGCTTTCTCACCAGATTCAACAATATCGGGCTGCATTCCGAGCGCTTCCGCAGTCGTCGATAGGTAACATCGAGCTGTTTCGTTGTCGTCCACGATTAACACCTTGAGATCCACCATTCGTTGCCCGGAATCTGGTTTATTATCTTCGTTTTGCGCGATTTGAAACGGGATGGAAAACCAAAATTCACTACCAACGCCTAGCTGGCTGTTTACACCGATGGTTCCGCCCATAAGGTCAACTAAACGTTTACAGATTACGAGGCCGAGGCCCGTGCCGCCAAACCGGCGCGTGGTCGAGGAATCAGCCTGGGTGAAAGGCTCGAATAGGTGGGTACGTCCCTTCTCAGAAATCCCAATTCCAGTGTCTCTGACAGAAAAACGAACAAACATTTTATCATCAACCCGCTTTTCTAATGAAGCATAAACAACGACCTCACCTTCTTGGGTAAATTTTATTGCATTGCAAGCCAGGTTTACGAGAACTTGCTGGAGGCGATTTGGGTCTCCGTGCAGTGTGAGTGGGATCGTGTCATCGATGCCAATAACAGTCTCGAGAGATTTCACTTTAACCGTTGCAGACATAATCGTTGCCAAAGTGTCAATAACGTCCCAAAGTCGGAAGTCGATGGCCTCCAGGCTCATATGTCCGGCCTCGATCTTGGAAAAGTCGAGGATATCGTTGAGAATCCCCATCAGCGCGCGTCCTGACACGGAAATTTTGCCTACAAAGTCAGATTGTTCCGTGGAGAGAGCAGTTCGGCCGAGGAGATGGGTTAGGCCAAGAATTGCGTTCATCGGGGTTCGAATTTCGTGGCTCATATTGGAGAGGAATTCACTTTTTGCCAAGCTGGCGGCGTCTGCCGCCGATTTGGCGGAAGCTAATTCCATTTCCCGGATTTTACTCGTAATTGTCGTCGCTGTCCCTCTTTGTCCTTGAAACATTCCGTAATCATCGAGTACCGGGACAACGTTAATTGAAACGATTTCACGTCGCTTGTCTTCTAGAAGAAATGAGAATTCAATGTTGCGAATTGGAATGTGTTCATAAAATGAGCGATCGAGCTCATCACATGATTTTTTATTATTAATATATTCATCGGAGGAATGAAAGAACACCTCATTAAATGTTTTGCCAATTATTGATTCCGGGTCAACAATTCCAACGGGGGAATGATAAGTAAATTTACCATCCGAATCTCTCTCCCAATAGGAGTCTGCTGTGCTATCGGCGAAGTCCCGGAATCGTCGTTCATCATAGCGCGCTTTTTGCTCACTTGCCCGTAGTGCTAACTCCATCTCTTTTTGTTCAGTGATATCGTATTATATCGCAGCAATATAGGTCTGCCCGTCGATCGAGATACTCCGGGCGCTGACCCGGACGTCTTGTTCAGAACCATCCTTTGCCCAATGTTTTGTTTCAAATGTTGGCTCGTTGCCTCGAATAATTCTCTCGAGCCTCGATTTTATGACGTCTGGAGGCTCTCCTTTGGCAAAATCGGGGATGGTCAACTGCAAAAATTCTTCTTGGGTATAGCCAAGATTTGTTGCGGCAGCATGGTTCGCTTCGACAATGCGCTTCGTTTCAATGTCAATCAAAATAATTGAATCTCTTGCTTGGTTGACGATCGAGCGGTATATCGCCTCTCGCCGTTCCAATTTTTTTAATGTTTCTGTTCTCTCTGTAATGTCTTGTATTGTCCCGATTGCGGAGGTTGCGCCACCGGAATTGTTTCGCCGAATCTCTGCCACTAAACGGACCCAGCGAATACGCCTATTAACTAAAAAGCGGCACTCGACATCGTAGGCTAATCGATAGCTGATAGAGTCAATCCATGTTGACAATAACAAATCCTTGTCATCACAATGGACGGATTGAAAAAACTCTTTGAAACATAGGCTGTCTGTATCTGATATATCCAAAATCATTCGAGCTTCATTGGAGCCGGAAACTAGGTCTGCTTGAATATCGCAATTCCAATAGCCAAAGTGCCCGATTGATTGGGCATCTTCAAGCCGTTCCATCGCGCTCACGATGGCGGCTTGTTTTGCTTTTAGTTCGTTCACGTGCCGGGCGGAGCGTCGTAAATGTAAAAAGATGCCAGCAATAAAAAGTGTAAGCGCGGAGCCGGCAGTTATCGCACTAAATTTGAAAATCAAAATATCTCTATAAATTTTTCAACTTCAACCAACTCATCCATAACATGGACGGATAGGCCCTCCGCAATTTCTGAGCGGGTGGCGATTAAATAGGGCGCTTCTCTTTTGTCAAAATGAAACATGCCTGACCAGTGTTCCCACGGTTCTATTTCGAGGGGCTCTAGGTTGCGGCGCCTATAGCGGAGGTCGCGCGCCTCTGGTGAGAGTTCCTCAAGCCGTTGATTCGGCATAGCGCGCAAATACAAGGCTGGACGCCGAGATATGACGACGACGCCATATTCATCGGTTACAAGGGAGTCGGCGCTACCAATTAAGGGTGCTATCTTATCAACATTAACTTTAATTACCACTGATCCGAGAAATACAGTGCCATCCATAACAGGTGATGAAAAGTATATACCGGGAACGCCGGTCTTCCGGCCAACGGCGAACTGGTGTCCGAGGCGGCCTTTCGTCGTCATCACAAAATAGTCTCGATCACGATAGTTTGTTCCGACAAAGTTTTCTGGGGTGTCGGAGTTACTTGAGGCGATACAGTCTCCAATATTATTTATTACCCACGTAATATCGGTTTCAAATTGCCCATTTTCGCGCTTTAGCTCCTGGGAAAGACTTGAGAGCTCCGAGTTTGCCATCCACCGT
This sequence comes from uncultured Rhodospirillales bacterium, assembly GCA_903931735.1. Taxonomy (GTDB): domain Bacteria; phylum Pseudomonadota; class Alphaproteobacteria; order Azospirillales; family Azospirillaceae; genus BOG-933. The sequence continues at coordinate 4,227 of CAIZDL010000220.1, read as the reverse complement.
GCCGTTTTGGCCCTAACATCGGACGGCAACTTTTCAGATCCGTCGCGGTGGGCAAGCAACGCCTTAATTACGGCCGAGTCAGCGGCAATGTGGGTCGGAAGTGCGTGAAGGAAAGCTAAATATCGGTGGAGGTTATAGGCGAGCGCATCTGCCCGTTCTGCAAGGATTTCGCCTTCGTTGGTGGTTAATTTTTGAACCCGCTCTTTGGCTACCCAGTCGCCACCGTACCAAACCAGCGCTCCCCAGAGAAAAAGAACTGTCGCACATACCGGTACTATTCGACTGACTCGAAAACTGAATTTCCACTGCGACATTGATCTTGCCCTCGCGTGACGCCTCCCCAAGCACCTTAATTATGCCGTAAGCTTGGCTTGCTTGCGACGCCAATTTTCTCGAAGTCCTTATGGTGGCGTGTATCCCGCCAAACAAACCACGGTGCTGCTACCTTAAACCTTATGGACATTGCATTCCACCCATTGTAATTTTTGATCTGGAATTCACGTACCCTGCATCGGGGAGAGCAACAGTGACAAAGGGAGCGGGAGTTGATGTTGAAGAGGTTATCGCTGTCGAGATACTAATTCAGGCTTTGGATGCCCAAGCGAAGCGTGGCGGATTTGAGATTGGCGCTGTGAAAACAAAGTTAAGAAACTATTTAGAAACTCATTCGCAGCAGGATTTTAAAATTGCGAAAACTGCATTTGAACAAATTGGTCTTGATATTCGGACATTTATTGCAAGTTCTGCAGCGGAAATTGCAAAATTATCAAAATAGGGACTCCCGCGCCCAGTGAAAGTTATCGACGGGGAGGAATTTTAGGGAGTTTCGCTCCTGGTGTGGGTGTTGCTTTTGTCCCTGGCTTATTTTTCTTGGCGCGGGCGGCCTGATCGCTTCGTCGTTTTTGAATAAATGAGGCTAAACTGGTCTCCTCATTTTTTAGGTGGCGAACATAATTTTCGGAGATAAAGTCCGCAATCATATTTGCATTTCCGCTTTGCTTATACTCGATCATCGCAATTTCTAAGCTGGTCAGCATCACGCTATGGGCTAAGAGGTGCTTATCTGCTTCCGGGTAATCCAGGCGGAACATCGCGTCTTCTTCCTTGTCAAAATAGTCCTTAAACAAGGACATCAACCCATCCAATAGTTTTGGACTGAGTGTTAACGCTTGTTTTATCACGTCCCCATCAACAAATAAGTTCGCCATTTCAATTAGCCGCTTGCGTTCATCGTCAATCGAGCCGATGCCGGTCTCTAGAGTGTTTGTCCATAGTATCATCATGTTGGGGCTCAACTGGATGGAGTGATCGCGTGCGGCGTCGTAGCCTAATCTATGCTATTTCGGGGCGCACTGGAAGCCTTGCCGGAGAGCGTCGCGCGCGATGTGGTTGTGAGTCCGGGTCCACCGGAGATTGAAAATACTTGTTGGGTCAGCGTAGCGACTGGCATATAAGATGATTGCGAAGTATGATTGGGCAGAATAGTAAGGCATGAGGGGATGCCCTATGCGCAAGGTGCATATTTTTGTGGCAAATCTTGTAGCTCAATAGTGATATAAGTGCGTGGCCCGATAAGACTTTCTACCGTAGTTGAATTGAGACACGCGATAAAGCGCGATGCTATGTGAGGATGGCGATGCGGAAGTTAGGAAAGTTCGAAGAGGCGCAGATAATGGCCGCCCTAGTGCGCCATCGGTTCTTTTTGAAAGGTGACCCCCGAGGGGCGCTTGCCGATCTTTCGTTTCGCAATTTGTCCGCGCTTGACCTAAGCAAACAAGTCTTAACAAACATTATATTTAAGGGCTCGTGCCTTGCCGGCGCTAATCTGTCCGAAAGTGATTTAACCGGGGCTGATTTCTTTGGCGCGGATATGGAGGGTGCCGATCTACATAGTTCGATATTGACGGGAGTCGACTTTAGAGGGGCTAACTTAAATCGGGCCATTTTGTCGAATTGTCAATTGCAGGGCTCGGATTTTAGTTCGGGCGACGCGGGGGGGAGGGAGAATACTAAGCTTACCGATGCGAAATTGGACCACGCGATGTTGTGTCAAGCCAATTTAAATGGCTGCGACATGTCGGGAGCGGAATTGGTCGACGCAGACTTATCGGGGGCGGATTTAAGTAAGGCGGTATTGGTCGGCGCTGAGTTGTCGGGTGCTACTCTTGATAATGTGAAGCTGGATAATACTGTTCTGGAACTTTCAAGACTCACTGGGACCCAAAGAAGCCAAATGGGATCAACGGCGGGTGTTGTTGAGCGAGCTTATGCGTATATTCCGCCTGCGATGATTCAGGCGTCCGTCCGGCATCATTTGGAGTGGATTGAAAGTGGTGGCTCCAGAGGTAAACGTTTTGATTATGATGGGGCAGATATTTCTATGGTGCCTTTGCGCGGGGCTAATTTATCTGGCTCCCGGTTGCGCAGATGCTCACTAAAAGGGGGTGATCTTTCCGATGTGGTTATCGATATGGCCGATATGACATATTGCGACTTAACGCACGCGAATATGTCAAATGCGTCGCTAAAAGGAACAACGTTACGCGGGGCGAACCTATCCCATACCAACATGTCGGGAGCCCGCATTGAGGTTATGCCGTTTAAGGGAACAAAATCATGGCCGGCTAATCTTGACCGGGCAATTTTGCAATGCGCAGACCTAACTAATGCCGTTTTTGACCGGGCAATAATGAGTTATGCCGATCTATCGGGAAGTATATTGAACGGAACAAACTTTATCGAGGTTGATCTTAGTAAAGTAAAGAAGCCGGATGGCGAAGAGGTAAATTCCAAGGCCAGCAAACGTATTTCGCAGCGATATACCGATCCCAAGATATTCGTAAAGACGCCCCACGGGGTCTTTTCAACGGTAAATTGGTCGATGTCGGGCATCTGTATTTCCTATAATGGAGGAAATCGTTTTGAGGTTGATGATGAATTTGCGGGAAAGGTGATTGCGGAAGGCTACCCACCGCCACAGGATGCGGCGTTCACGGTGGTTAAAGATGATCAGAACCGGGGGGTTGTGCTGATGAAATTTACCAATATGGCTGAAGCATTGGCAGTATATCTTCAATCTCTCGTGAAACAAGAGTAAGAAGGGCAAGGGTTACGGTCTGCCAGCGTTTTAATCGCCTCCGGATTGCCTTCGGCGACCAAAAGCCAGCGGCCTTTGGAAACCCGGACTTTTACCATGCAATTTAACCGCTGCGGCCCACTCGGTGGTTTTGAGATTTTCGCGTTGTTTCGGCAGTATCTCGCTATAATGAGCGCCATCGCATTTTTTGGGAGATCTTGGACCTATGGCACAACTCCCGCAGAAACTCAAAGTCCTGTTGGTCGATGATACCAGGATGGCGCGGGCGCTGTTGCGCCAGGCGTTGCAAACTTTCCCCATAGATTTTACGTTCATTGAAGCGGGCGATGGTCAGGAGGCGATTGAGGTTTTTAACAGCGAGCGGCCGGCTCTGATTTTTATCGACTTGGAAATGCCGCGGAAAAACGGCTTGCAGGCGGTAGCCGATATTCGCAAGCTTTGCCCGGCGGTGGGGATTGTTGTTGTATCGTCCCGGGTGAATGACAAGATTCGCGAAGTCTTGAAAAGTCAAAATGTAGAAGATGTTATCGAGAAACCTTACAAAATCTCCGATATTTCCCCAATTATGGTTAAGCATGCCGGCGCTCCGCTGAAGCGGGTTAATATTCTGATCGCCGACGACTCGAAAACAATGCGGGAAGTTCTTGCCAGTTTATGCCGGTTGCCTTCCCTCGATATCGTCGTAACCACGGCCGACGATGGCGAAAAGGCGCTTATCGAATTCCGCACCCGGCCGTTCGATATGGTGTTTCTCGATGTCAACATGCCTAAAATTGACGGCATCAAGGTCCTCCAAATGATGAAGAAGGTTCGTCCGGGATCGCGAGTCATTATGCTCACCAGCGACCGGACCGAAGCCACGATTCGTGCCGCGGTTAACGCCGGGGCCAACGGCTATGTCGCAAAGCCCTTTACCATCGAACAGATCCAGGGCTGCCTGGAAAAGTTGGTTTGACGCCGGCACGACGCGATATCTGGCGATAATTTAGGCCTGCCTATCCGGTTGACGCAGACACCCACTAGGTATAGTATTTTATAGAAAGTTGCTGGTCTGGCCAGCAATGCGTTGGAAATGGAGATCTGGGATGAATGCATCTGCCCCGAAGTTGATGGATGTTGAGCAACGCCCT